>DXHG01000206.1 GCA_019113455.1 Candidatus Treponema faecavium
CCGATGTCGTATGCCCAGCCGTCGCCGCCGATAATCCAGACGGAACGCTTAATAAAGTGATCGGTAAGCGAATCAAGCTCTTTTGCAATCGGATCGCTGCTCTTTGCAAGCTCCGCTTTGAGCGCAGCAACATTCTCGCGCTGCTCGGCGATTGCCGCGTCGTCAGCCTGCTCGTTTGCGAGAATCTTGTCGATAACAGAAGCGGCAATGCCTTTTTCTTTTGCCGCGGCGGCGACTTCGCGCGCATACTGGGCAAGCTTGTCGCTTGTCATGCGCATACCGTAGCCAAACTCGGCTGCGTCTTCAAACAGCGAGTTTGACCACGCGGGACCGCGTCCGCTTGCGTCTTTTGCGTACGGCGTGGAAGGCAAGTTGCCGCCATAGATAGAAGAACAGCCGGTCGCATTCGCGATAATTGCGCGGTCGCCGAACAGCTGGCTCAGCAGCTTGATATAGGGCGTCTCGCCGCAGCCGGCGCACGCGCCTGAGAACTCAAACAGCGGGCGTTTCTGCGCAAGGCCTTTCGGCGTTGACAGGTTAAGCGTTTTGGGATCTGCATCGGGCAGCGTCATAAAGTAGTCCCAGTTAGCTGAACCGGCGCTGCGCACCTCGTCGGTAAATGCGACCATATTGATTGCGTGCTTTGTCTCGTCAGCCTTGTCTTTAACCGGACATACAGAAACGCACAGACCGCAGCCGGTGCAGTCTTCAACAGACACCTGCAACGTCGCCTTTCTGCCGGCAACAGCTTTCGGCTTGATCTCGGCCGTCTTGAATCCCTGCGGCGCGGCAGAAACCGCTGCGTCATCGAGCTCCTTGATACGCATTACCGCGTGCGGACACACCACCGTGCACTGGCCGCACTGAATACAGAGCGCGGGATTCCATTCGGGGACTTTCTCCGCAACGGCGCGCTTTTCATACTGCGTTGTCGCTGTCGGGAACGTGCCGTCAGCGGGCAGTTTGCTCACCGGCAGCTTGTCGCCGCGCTGTGCGGCCATCGCGCCAAGCACGTCGCGTACAAACGGATCGTCGGACTTCATTGCAAACTTCATGTGCAGATCGCCTTCCGTATGGTCGGGATATTTCACCTCATGCACAGCGGCAAGCGCAAGATCAATCGTATTGATGTTTTTCTGCACTACATCGGCGCCTTTCTTGCCGTATGATTTTTCGATGAACTTCTTCATATACTCAACGGCGGTCGCCTCGGGCAGAACGCCTGAAATCTTGAAGTAGGCGGCCTGCATGACCACATTGATGCGCGTTCCCATGCCTGCTTTGCCGGCAATATCGAACGCGTTGATCACAAAGAACTTAAGCTTTTTGTCGATAATCTTCTGCTGCTGCTCAACCGGAATATGCTTCCATACTTCCTCAGGGCCGTAGTGGCTGTTCAAAAGGAACGTTGCGCCGTTCTTTGCCGCGTCGAGCATGTCGTACAGCTCCATATACGTAAACTTGTGGCACGCGACAAAGTCCGCGCTCGTGATCAGATACGGGCGGCGGATAGCCTTGGGACCGAAGCGCAGATGCGAAACGGTAAAACCGCCAGACTTCTTTGAGTCGTATGAGAAATACGCCTGTGCGTTCAGTTCAGGGCGGGCATCTCCAATGATTTTGATTGAGTTCTTGTTCGCGCCGACAGTACCGTCAGATCCCAGACCATAGAACATCGCCTCGTTCATGCCTTCTTCATCGATAACGTACGACGGGTCGTAGTCAAGGCTCGTGCCGAGCACATCGTCGGTAATGCCGACAATGAAGTGCGCAATGTTTTTGCCGCCCAGGTTGTCAAAAACCGCCTTTACCATTGCGGGCGTAAACTCTTTTGAACCGAGACCGTAGCGTCCGCCGATAACGGTCGGATAGCTGCTGAACGGGCACTTGCCGGCGGCCTGCATCTCGCCGATTGCGGTGCGTACGTCTTCGTACAGCGGCTCGCCGAGCGCGCCGGGCTCTTTCGTGCGGTCAAGCACCGCGATAGCCTTTACTGTTGCAGGCAGCGCTTTTACAAACGCCTCCGCGTTGAACGGGCGGTACAGGCGCACTTTAAGCACGCCGAGCTTTTCGCCTTTCCTGTTCAGATCTTCAACCGTTTCTTCGCAGGTCTCAGCGCCGCTTCCCATGATAATGATGACTTTTTCGGCATCGGGCGCGCCGAAGTAATCGAACAGATGATACTGCCGTCCAGTCAGCTTGGCGTATTTATCCATCTCTGCCTGAACGATGCCCGGAACCGCCTCGTAGTATTTGTTCACGCCTTCGCGGCTCTGGAAATAGACGTCAGGGTTCTGCGCCGTACCGCGGATTACGGGATGTTCGGGCGAAAGACCGCGCGCACGGTGTTCGCGCACCAGGTTGTCATCGACCATCTCGTGCATGATTTCATACGGCACTTCTTCGATTTTCTGAATCTCATGCGACGTGCGGAAACCGTCAAAGAAATGAAGGAACGGCACGCGCGCGCGCAGCGTCGACGCATGAGCGATAACCGCGAGATCCATAACTTCCTGCACGCTGTTTGAAGAAAGCATTGCCCAGCCCGTCTGGCGGCACGCCATCACGTCCTGATGGTCGCCGAAAATAGACAACGAGCTCGTGGCAAGCGCGCGCGCGGCAACATGGAATACCGTACTCGTCAGCTCGCCTGCGATTTTGTACATGTTGGGAATCATCAAAAGCAGACCCTGAGAAGCGGTAAACGTTGTGCTCAGCGCGCCGGTAGTCAATGCGCCGTGCACCGCACCCGCGGCGCCTGCTTCGGACTGCATCTCTACAACATCGGGAACCGTTCCCCAGATGTTCTTCTTGCCTTTTGCTGAATACTCATCAGCAACCTCTCCCATAGGGCTTGAGGGAGTAATCGGGTAAATGGAGATTACCTCACTCAGCGCATGGGCGACATGACCTGCGGCGGTATTACCGTCGATCATTACCATTTTCTTCTCAGACATAGCACCGTCCTTCTATAAGATGTAGTGTATAATAAGAGTAAATATAAATTATGCATATCCTGCGTGTGTACAGGATACATCCATACGCGGTTTTTTTCAAGTTCAAATCTGCACGTTATGCGAGGTATCTATATGCACGCTGTACGTGCGGCGCGGGATTTGCAGTTCGCTGCCGGGTGTTTTTCTTCGCAGGTCTCTGCGGGGAGTTTTCTGCGCGGTGCACGCGTACCAAACTCCCCGCGAACAAAACCAATCCCGTGCGCGTCTTTTTTGCTGCGACGTTTTGCAGTATACTGAATCGCACAGCATGGATTTGGGAAAACTAAGATACCTCGCAGCCTCATTCCTTGGTCTGACAGCGGCAGCCGCGGCAGCAGCAGACAGCGCGGTGCTTGTGCCGCCAGAGCCGTTTTCATATACCGTTTCTGTGTCAGCCGGCGTACAGGCGGGCACCGTGAGCGAGTACGTATACTACCCTGACGGCACGGTGATGAGCCGGCTTGACTGGCAGGAAAAGCCGTCATACTATGCAGAACTCGCCGGTTCCGTTTGCGTGTACGGCGTATACGCAGGCGTTTCCGCATCGGCATCACTTCCCGTGTATTGCGGTATTATGGAAGATTATGACTGGCTGTACACGAAAGACCTTACGGCGCCCACGAACTATTCCCGCCACGACATGAGAGTAAACAGGCGCTTTGACTTCACGGGGCTTTTAGGATACCGGTTTGATTTCGGCGATATAACGATAACGCCGCTTGCCGGGCTGCGCTGCATCAGCCAGAAGTGGACGGCAAGCGGCGGGTATTTCCAGTACGGCGCAAACGGTCTGCCGCTTACCGGCGGCGAAGCAAAAACGCCCGTTTCAGGCGACTGCATCTCGTACGAACAGCTTGTGCTGCTCCCTGCCGCGGGCTTTCAGATCGAATGCGTTCCCTCCCGTTCCGTTGTACTCGGGCTGTTTATGTACCTGTATCCTTACGTGTACGCGGACGCGCTTGACCTGCATCTTATGCGGGACACGCAGTTCTACGACGAAATGCGCGGCGGAAACGGGTTTGCAGCAGGCATCTCTGCCGGTTACCGGTTTGCCAAAAACAGGGCGCATGTGTCTGACATATCGCTTACGCTGCGCTACGATTACTATAAAACAGGCGGCGGCGAGTCTTTTTCAAGCAGCATCGGCCAGCCGCTTGCCGCCTCGGCAGGAATATATCCGGGTACGGAAAGCTCATGCCTGTCAGTATCTGCGGTACTCCGCTTCAGATAGTGCGCGGCGCGTAAAAACACTTGTACACTGCCGTGTTTCCCAGTACACTGCACTAAAATCCACAGTAAACAGGAGAGAACAACATGAGTAAGAACACAAGACGCACAGCAGGCCGCGCCGTCCGCGGTGCAGTATCGGCCGCAGCAGCGGCAGCAGTGCTGTTCGCCGCCGCAGGCTGCGCCAAAGACAGCTACGAGCAGATAATCACGGAATACAAAGAAGCTGCGGCGCAGTACGCCGAGCTCGCGCCCGAGGCGCTCGGCGGCGATGAAGACGCAAAAAAAGAAATGGAAAAGATTTCTGCACGCATGGAAAAACTAAACGAGCGCCTGGAAAAACTTACCGAAACAGCCACAGAGGAACAGCGCAAGGAGCTCATCGAAGCGATAGACAGCGCGTTCGGCTCGCTGCTGCAATAGCGGCATCAGCTTATCGCTTTTTGGCGAGCAGCAGCGTTTTATCATACGCCGCCTGCACCGCGTTCAGCACGGCGGCGCGAAAGCCGCCTTCTTCCAGTTTTTTTACCGCCTCAATCGTCGTGCCGCCCGGGGAACACACGCTGTCCTTAAGCGCTGCGGGGTGCGTTCCCGTGCGCAGCACGAGTTCAGCCGCGCCTTTGAGCGTCTGCGCCGCGTACGTATACGCCTGACGGCGCGGCATACCTAAGAGCACCGCAGCGTCGGCAAGTGATTCGATAAATAAAAAACAGTACGCGGGGCCGCATCCGCTCACCGCGCCGGCGCAGTCAATGAGCAATTCAGGAATTATTTCTACTTTTCCCGCCGGAGCAAGCAGCGCCGCTATCTCTGTGCAGACTTCAGGCGGCGTCGTTTCGTCTCCGGAGAGCGCAATCATGCCTTCTCCCACGGACACCGGCGTATTTGGCATAATGCGCACGCACCGCACCGATTCATGTGCGCACAGCTCCCTGACAGCGCAAAGCGGCACGCCCGCTGCCATCGAAACGAGCGTCTTGCCGCGCAGCTCATGTCGTATTTCCTTAAGCACCGCAGGCACCGCGGCGGGCTTGACGGCGATAAACACGACGTCGGCGGCGGCGGCGGCCTCGGCATTTGACGCGGCGAACGAGCAGCCTGTTTTTTTTGCGAAATCGCGTGCACGGCCTGATTCACCGCCGCTCACGGTTATGCACGAGGGTGCAACCATCTGCATTACCGCCTGCATAATGGCCGAGCCCATCGTGCCGCAGCCAATACAGGCAATACGGATATCGGTTCTCAACGTGTTCATATACTGCTCTCTGTGTTCCGTATTTATTCCCAGTTTGCCATAAACAGCGTTCCTTTTGCCGTTCCGCTGGCAAGCTGTTCAAGGATGTGTTCCGTGCTGCCGTTTGCCAGAATCATCGGAATGCCGTATTCCGTTGTCTTTTCGGCTGCCTGCAGCTTTGTGCTCATGCCGCCGGTGCCGAAGCTGTTCGCGCCGCCGACATGGATGCTGGAACGCAGCTGCGCTATATCGTCAACCGCTTCTACAAGGCGCGCGTCGGGATTGCTTTTGGGGTTATCCGTGTACACGCCGTCAATATCGCTGAACAGGATCAGCAGATCCGCGTTCCACAGGATAGCGGCGAGCGCGCTCAGGTTATCGTTATCGCCGATGCTGATTTCGTCAAACGACACGGAATCGTTTTCGTTTATTACCGGCACAACGCCTTCGTCAACAAGCGTAAACAAGGTGTTGCGCATATTGAGCGTGCGGTGCGGATCGGCAAAGTCTTCTTTTGTCAAAAGCAGCTGGCCGATATGGTAGCCGAACTCTCCGAATGCGCGCCGCCACTTGTCCATGAGCTCCACCTGACCGATAGCGCACAGCGCCTGCCGGTAGTGAATGTCCTTTTTGCGCACCCAGCGGTCTATCGTTGAAACGCCCGCCACCTGCGCGCCGGAAGACACAAGCACAATCTGCTTGTTCTGCGCAATAAGCGCATCGCACTGGCGCGCCAGATCCTGCATAAACGGATAGTTTATCGTGCCATCAGCTTTTGCCAGCGTGTTTGACCCGATCTTTATCACAATCTTGCGCGCCTGCGCTATTGTCTCCTGAATAGACATCATCTGATTTGACCTTCTCCGTCAATCAGGTACTTTGTCGTCGTGAGCGCCGAAAGCCCCATGGGGCCGCGCACGTGCAGCTTCTGCGTGCTGATGCCGAGCTCTGCGCCGAAGCCGAACTCTCCGCCGTCGGTAAACCGCGTAGATGCGTTCACATATACGCACGCCGCGTCAATCATCTGCTGAAAATACCGCGCGTGCGCAAGGCTCTGCGTACAGATGCTCTCCGAGTGCTGGGTGTTATGCGCATTGATATAGGAGACGGCTTCTTCAAGCGAAGACACCGTTTTAACCGCAAGAATATCGTCAAGAAACTCACAGCCAAAGTCCGCCTCTGCGGCGTGCGTTACGCAGCCGCTTCTGCCGGCGTGTTCCGCAGCGGCAGCCAGAACGGCGTACGACGCGTCATCGCAGCGGAACTCCGCGCGCCCCGCGAACACCGCTTCAAGGCGCGGCAGAAATGCGGCTGCAATATCGGCGTGCACGACAAGCGTCTCAATCGCGTTGCACACGCCCGGGCGCTGCAGCTTGGCGTTTTCCGCAATGCGCGCCGCCTGCTCAATATCGGCGTCTGAATCGACAAACAGGTGGCACACGCCGCTGCCCGTCTCGATAACGGGTATTTTCGCCGTTGACACAACGTGCCGTATCAGCGCGGCGCCGCCGCGCGGCAGCGCCGCGTCAATAAGTCCCTCCGCCGCAAGTATCTGTGCCACCTCATCGCGGCTGCCGCTGTCGGCAAGATACACCGCCTCCGGCACGCCGTCAGCGCCGGCGTCTTTGAGCCCGCGCACAATAGCCTGCGCAATCGCCTTGTTCGAGTTAAGCGCGGAAGAACTGCCCCGCAGCAGAATCGCGTTGCCGCTTTTATACGCAAGCGCAAATGCGTCAGCGGTTACATTGGGCCGAGACTCATAAATAATCGCTGCCACGCCGAGCGGCACACGCACCTGCCGTATCCTGAGTCCATTCGGCGTGTTCCATCCGGCGACGCACTGCCCGACAGGATCAGTCTGCGCGATAACAACGCGGATGCTGTCAATGATTCCGTCAATGCGCGCGTCAGTGAGCCTCAGCCGGTCGACAAGCCCGCGCTTCATTCCCTGCGCTTCGGCCTTTGCGGCATCGACCTCATTCGCCGCAAGAATCCCGCGCCGCGCACCGTCAAGCGCGCCGATAACGCACGAAAGCGCGGCATTCTTCTGCTGCGCGGTATGGACGGCAAGCCGCCGCGCGCCGCCGCGCAGCACGGTGCAAATACCGGTTATATCCATAAATATCCTGCCTGTTCAAAGAATACTGCGCGCAGCGCCCGCCGTGCGCGCACGCTTGAAAAAACGTCAGTAATTGGCGATAAACAGCATAAAAAGAAGCGACACAACGCGGAACACGCCGTCTTCCCACACGGGCTGTTCCGGCATGGAATACAAAAACCACCAGAACACGCCGAACTGCGGATCTATGCGCAGCGCATACTCAAGGAATTCCGGCTCACGGGCGTCTCCGCCGAACATGAGGAAAACAGCGTCGTAGAGAATCGTCAGAAGCTCGTCATATGAATTGACATAATCGCCGTGCTGCAGCTGCTCGTACACCTTGGACAAGCGGTACTGCACAAGGCTTTTGCGCGCCTCGTCGGTTTTTTCAACCCATGTCTTTTCGATAAGCAGATTCAGGTTATTATGAAAACTGGTGATAAAATGCTGTTCAACGGCGGCATCGGCGCAGCGGTGATCCGCAATCAGCTGGTACAGCTGCATATCGCCGAAATCGCGCGCAATACACCGCCCTGCTTCAAGCGCCTGCTCATACGTACAGCCGGCAGCCAGACAGGCTGCCGCGTCCAGCGTATCCGGTTCTATAAACTGTTTGAGCAATTCAAGTTTTTCCGGTGCTATCGATTCCATATCTATCTATTATATATAGACGTTTCACGCTTTTTTTTCAAGTGGGAGCGGGCTCTCCCGCCTGCGGGCCCCTGCAGGGTGCTGCTGCGTGTGCACGCGCGGTTTATTTTCTTTGCAGGTTCACTGCGGAGTGTTTTGCGTTTGCACGCGGCTGTTTTTCTTTGTTATTCTCTGTAATTCGCTTTTTGGGGCGGGAGAGGCACCTACGCGCAAGCTGTTGCTTGCGCTCACAGTTTTGCTTTCGCAAAACTGTCTACTTCAGAGGCGTTGTTCCGCTCCCTCCCCAACCCTCTCCTCCGGCACTGTGCCTTGACAGCGTGGTGCAGCCAGTTTTACTGCGAAGCAGTAAGTCTCCGTCCGCACAGCAAGCCTCTGCTCATACATTGCGTGACTGTAATAAGGTACACCTTTTCAGGGGAGGAGGGAACCTGCGCACAAGCTGTTTTCTTTAGAAGCATTGTCCTGCCGCAGTTTTAGGGCATAGCGCTGAAACTTGCATAAGTACAGCCGCACGGTTGGGACTTGCAGCCTAAACGCGCGGAATGTGCAGTCTGTCTGAAATTTGCCGACGGCTGTCAGATTTCCCATTTAAAAAATAAAAATTTGCCGATGGCTAATTTTACATTTGCCATTTATCAGATATGAATTTTGCCGATGGCCAGCGGCGCACTTGCCGACTGCAAATTTTTAGTTTGCCGTCGGCAAATGAAACGTTTGCCATCGGCAAGTGTCTCGCTGGCCGACGGCAAATTTCTTACCGGATAAACGGCAAATGTAAATTTTGCCGCCGGCAATTTTTTTTAGTTTCCCAATCGGAAACTTTTCCGCAGCGGCGCACTTTACGGCGGGCGCGCGGGCGCATATACTACCCTGCGGAGGAATACCGCATGAGAAGAAAAGACAGAGAAGTTACCGATGGGCAGCGCATCAGAGACATCATTCAATCGTGCAGCTGCTGCAGGCTCGGGCTTTCAGACGGCGGGGACGTGTATATCGTTCCGCTCAGCTTTGGCTATGAGGAAGCTGACGGAGCTCGCGTATTTTATTTTCACAGCGCCCCGGAAGGCAGAAAAATAGAGCTGCTTACGCAGCACCCGCACGCCGCATTTGAACTTGACACCGGCGGCGAAACCGTAACGGCGCCGACCGCGTGCGGCTGGACAGCGCGCTACCGGAGCGTCATCGGCACGGGCGATGTGTCTTTTATCACGGACACCGGGCGCAAGCGCCATGCGCTTGACTGCATTATGAACCACTATGCGCGCCTTTTGCAGCATGACACTCATAATCGGCCGTGGCAGTATCAGGACGAAATGCTTAACCAAGTGTGCGTGTTCATGCTCCGCGTTGCCGAACTGAGCTGCAAAGAACACCGCTGACCTGCACGCCGAAGACTTGCCGCGCTTTGCAGCAAACGGCTCGCTCCAAGCCTCAGTGCAGGAAGAACGGGAGGGAAATCAAAGTACAGAGAATAACAAAGAAAAACGCCGCACGTGCAGCGCAGAACCTCCCCGCAGGGCCCCCGCAAAGAAAACAGGCCCGCGCGCACACGCAATACCCATCCCCTGCAGAGACCTGCGAAAAAAAACGCGCGCGTTTTTTTCTTGCAATATTCCCAAAACATGATACGATTTATGTAGTCCCGCAGCATAAAGGGAGGAAAAAGAAAAAAGATGTCCGGCTATACAAAACGCCTCGCCGAAAGAAAAGCAGAACTCACGCGGCTTTATATGGAGCTCTACAGCGATTCCGATTCACTCGATGCACTGCTTGCGGCGGTAAGCCGCTATGCCCAAGCACGCAGCCAGGAACTTGTCAGGCTTGACGCCAAACGGCTCAAAGATCCTCACTGGTTCCTCGGCGCGCGCATGATGGGCATGACGATGTACACGGAGCTCTTTAACGGCACGTTCAGCGGCATCACGCAGAAAATGGCGCACCTTAAGAACCTCGGCCTGAGCTATCTGCATCTCATGCCGTTTACGGCAACGCCGCTTAAAGACAACGACGGAGGTTTTGCCGTCAGCGATTTCTTTAACGCCGACCCGCGGCTTGGCACAAACGAAGATGTTGAAGCGCTCGCCGACAGCCTGCGCAAAGCGGGCATCAGTCTGTGCATGGACTTTGTGATGAACCACACGTCGGACGAACATGAGTGGGCGGTGCGCGCCAAGGCGGGAGACGAACAGGCGCAGGCCATGTACCTGTGCTATCCCGACCGCACGATTCCCGATGAATTTGAAAAAACAATGCCCGAAGTGTTCCCCGAGACGGCACCCGGAAACTTTATCTATTCGCCTGAGATGGGCAAGTGGGTGCTCTCAACGTTCTATCCCAAGCAGTGGGACCTCAACTACCGCAATCCCGCAGTCTTTAACGCGATGGTGGAAGCGATGCTCTGCTGGGCGAACAGGGGCGTTGAGGTGTTCCGCCTTGACGCGGTTCCCTATATCTGGAAGGAACTGGGCACAAGCTGCCGCAATCTGCCGCAGGTACACACGATTGTACGCATGATACGTCTCGTGCTCGAGATTGCCTGCCCTGCAGTAATTCTCAAAGGCGAAGTCGTCATGGCGCCACGCGAGCTTAAAGCTTATTTCGGCACTCCTGAACAGCCTGAATGTCATCTCCTTTACGGCGTCAGCGCGATGGTGAATATCTGGGGAGCGCTTTCGAGCATGGACGTGCGGCTGCTGTACAGCCAGATAGAAAGCATGCTTGCCATGGGAGACAGCGCGGTCTTTGTTAACTACCTGCGCTGCCACGACGACATCGGCTGGGGCTTTGACGAAGACAGAGAACGAGAGCTCGGCATAGACCCGCTCGCGCACAAGATATTTCAGTACCGCTTTTACTGCGGACAATTTCCGCTTTCGTACGCAAGAGGAGAACTGTACAACTACGATCCGGACAGCCTCGACGCAAGGAGCTGCGGCACAACTGCGAGCCTTGTCGGCATTGAAGCCGCGCTTGAGTCAAAGGATCTGGGCGCGCTTGAGGCGGCGGTGCGCCGGTACGCCATGCTCTACAGCCTCGTTTTCGCACTGCGCGGCTTCCCGCTCGTCAACAGCGGCGACGAAGTGGGTATGCTGAACGACTGCGGCTACAAAAACGACCCGCTTAAGGCGGCAGACTCCCGCTATGTGCACCGCCCCCGCTTCGACTGGGCAAAAGCCGCCGCCGCGGCAAAACACGGAACGCTTGAGGCGG
The DNA here is from genome assembly GCA_019113455.1 of Candidatus Treponema faecavium. Classification (GTDB taxonomy): domain Bacteria; phylum Spirochaetota; class Spirochaetia; order Treponematales; family Treponemataceae; genus Treponema_G; species Treponema_G faecavium. The sequence goes on from DXHG01000206.1 coordinate 11,420, forward strand.
TGCTCACCGGTATTCTCAAAATGCTTTGCAAGACACGCACAGCGTCTCCGTTTTTCAGCGCAGATGCGTTCGTTACAACGTGGTGGAGCCACAACAGCCGCGTCTTTGCGCTGAGAAGAAGCAGAGGCGGTGCGGATATGCTGTGCGTGTTCTCATTCTCGTCCGAAAGAGAACACGCCCGCTTTGACTTTTTCACCGGCATCTACGAAGACGCCTTTACGGGAAGAATAGTCGAACCGGGACGCGGCATACCGCTGTGGCCCTACGAGACGCTCTGGCTCACAAAGAAAACGGAATAAGCGCGGCACAAGAGTTACCCGCGCCGAGCCGCAATAACCGCAGGGCGGCGGCATGTGCCTTGCCGCAGGCGTACTGTTCGGCCGATGCGTGCCGCTATGCGGCAAGCGTCAGTGCTGGAAGAGAAGGAGGCGCTTTGGGGAGGGAGAGATACCGCTTCTGAAGCAGCGGTGTCTCTCAAAAAAGCACATTACAGAGAATAAGAAAGCAAAAACAGCCGCGTGCACACGCAGAAATCGAACCGCAGCAGCGTTCAAAGAAACAAGTCCGCGCTGCAAGCGCATCTGTATAACCTTGACTTTATGCACTGAAACGTGCATAAATATAACACTCGAGGAGCAGTTATGCAGATTAAGCTGGAAGGTCTTGAACGAACCTATACCGGCACCGCTTCCGCGGGGGATGTCCACGCCGTACAGCAGGTCAGTCTTTTAATCCCTTCAAATACTATTTTCGGTATTATCGGAAAAAGCGGCGCCGGCAAATCAACGCTCGTGCGCCTGATCAGTTTGCTTGAAAAGCCTGACGCAGGAAGCATCTTTTACGACGGCGAGCGTGTCGACAATCTCACCGGTCAAAAACTCATCCAGCGGCGGCGGCGCGCCGGCATGATTTTTCAGAACTTTAATCTCTTTTCGTCGCGCACTGCGGGGCGCAATATCGCCTATCCGATGGAAATATGCGGTATGCCCAAAGCCCGCATACAGGAGCGCACGCAGGAACTGCTTGAGCTTGTCGGGCTTGCCGACCGCGGCGACGCGCCGGTAAGCACGCTTTCAGGCGGGCAGAAGCAGCGCGTCGCCATTGCGCGCGCGCTTGCAAACAATCCCGACGTGCTCTTCTGCGACGAAGCGACAAGCGCGCTTGACCCGCAGACGACACGCGCGATACTGGAGCTTATCCGTCAGATACAAAAGAAAATGCAGCTGACTGTCGTAATGATCACGCATCAGATGGAAGTGGTGCGAGACGCCTGCGACGAGGTTGCAGTGCTTGACGCGGGGCGCGTCGTAGAACAGGGGCCGGTGTCGCAGATATTCAGCGCGCCGCAGGCAGCGGTAACGCGCGACTTTATTTCCAATCTGGCGCCGATGACGGCTGACGATGACGGAACCGTAACGCACCGGCAGGGCATGGTGCGCTGGTCCGCGGAAGGCGGCCGCTATATACTGCATTTTATCGGCTCCATGACAGGAGAGCCGGTGCTCAGCAATATGGCAAAACGCTTTGATGTGAGCTTTAATATCAGAGCCGGCGGTATTCAGCTGCTGCCGGAGCAGCAGGTAGGAACAATGATTATAGACATTGCCGGAGACGAGGCGGAAACGGCGAACGCGCTCGCGTATCTGCGTTCACAGGGCGTCGCCGTAGAGGAGACAAAACAATGAGCGCGTCCATGCTGTTTTCGCTTGTTTCGCAGGCAACAGGGCAGACGCTTATCATGGTATTTGCGTCTACGGTGTTTTCGCTGATTTTGGGGCTGCCGCTCGGTATTCTGCTGTGTGTTACTGATCCGGTGTCGGGCATTACGCCTAAGCCGCTTCTGTATCAGGTGCTTACCCGCATCGTCAATATACTGCGGTCGTTTCCGTTCATTATACTGATGATTCTCCTATTCCCGCTTTCGCGCATTATCGTGCGCACGAGCATCGGCACAACGGCGACTATCGTGCCGCTTTCTATCGCGGCGGCGCCGTTTATTGCCCGCATTATAGAAACGGCGCTCAAAGAAGTGGATCCGGGTGTTATTCAGGCGGCGCGTGCGATGGGCTCAACGAACATGCAGATCATCGTCAAGGTGCTTCTGCCTGAGGCGATGCCGTCGCTTGTTTCGGGCATCACGCTCACGATTATCAATCTCATCGGCTATTCCGCGATGGCGGGAGCAATCGGCGGCGGCGGGCTCGGCGACCTTGCGATACGCTACGGCTATCAGCGGTTCAGAACAGACGTGATGATTGCCGCCGTCGTTGTGATTCTTGTGCTCGTGGAACTCATTCAGCTTGCCGGCACTAAAATCAGCGCCGCGCTGCTTGCAAAACGATAACCGATACAGGCATACCGGAAGCTGTGCCGCGCGCACGGCTTCTTTATATATGGAGGTTTCTACATGAAAAAAATCCTTACTATTGCAGCCGTGCTGCTGTGCGCAGCAGCGGTATTTGCCGGCGGAAAAAAAGACGACGGGCAGACGATTTCCGTCGGCGCGACTCCTGAGCCGCACGCGGCGATGCTGCAGCTCGTTGTCGACGACCTTGCCGCACAGGGAATCACACTTGAGATCGTTGAATTTACCGACTACGTAACGCCGAACGAAGCGCTTGAAAGCGGCCAGATACTGGCTAATTTCTTTCAGCATCTGCCGTATCTTGAGTCGTTCAACGAAGAGCGCGGCTATCATCTTGTAAGCGCCGGCGGTATTCACATCGAGCCGATGGCGCTCTATTCGCGCAAGGCGGACTCGCTTGACGCGATTGCCGACGGAGCAGCAATCGCTATCCCCAACGACCCGACAAACGAAGGCCGCGCGCTGCTGCTCTTGCAGTCTGCGGGTCTTATCACGCTGAACGCCGACGCGGGCATCACCGCAACGCCGCTTGACATCACGGCGAACCCGAAAAACCTGCAGTTTACCGAAATCGAAGCCGCATCTCTGCCGCGCGTGCTTGACGATGTAGACGCGGCGGTCATCAACGGCAACTACGCCATTCCCGCCGGCCTCAGCGCCAAGACAGACGGCTTGTACGTTGAAGGCGCGGACTCGCCGTATGTAAACGTTGTCGCAGTAAAAAGCGGAAACGAAAACGACCCCCGCGTTGCTGCGCTTGTTGCAGCGCTGCAGAGCGATAAAGTCGCCAGCTGGATAGCGGAACGCTATCCAAACGGAGAAGTGGTCAAAGTATTCTGATTGCCGCACACGCGGCAAATAAAAAGCCCGAAGGCGTTATGCACGCCTTCGGGCTTTTTTGTTAAACCGGCAGCTGCCGCGTGCCGCGCGGTTATTTATTTTGTTTCAAGCACCGCGATACCGGGGAGCGTTTTTCCTTCAAGGAATTCAAGCGAAGCGCCGCCGCCGGTTGAAACATGGCTCATCCTGGACGCCAGGTTAAACTTGTTCACCGCCGCCACTGAGTCGCCGCCGCCGACAACGCTTACCGCGCCATTGCCGGTCGCTTCCGCAACGAGGTGGGCGACTTCACCGGTGCCTTTTGAGAACGCTTCAAACTCAAACACGCCGACCGGGCCGTTCCACACGATAGACTTTGCAGACAGAATCGCATCTTTGTACAGCGCGAGCGTCTTGGGACCGACGTCCATGCCCATGAGATTGTCGGGGATGTCAACGCCGTCAACCGCGACAGGAGCTGCATCTGCGCTGAATTCAGCCGCGCCGACGTGGTCAACCGGAAGAATAATGGAAACGTTCTTGCCCTTAGCCGCGGTCAGAAGGTCTTTGGCGGTGTTGATAAAATCATCTTCTACCAGAGATTTACCGATGGTGTGTCCCTGCGCCTTGAGGAACGTGTACGCCATGCCGCCGCCGATAATGAGCGCGGACGCGTTCTTCAGCAGGCTTTCAAGCACCGCAATCTTTGACGACACTTTTGCGCCGCCGATAATCGCAACCATCGGCTTGGGCGGATTGGTAACCATCGGTTCAAGGTATTTTACTTCTTTTTCCATGAGGAAGCCGCCTACTTTCACCTGCATGAATTTGGCGATAGTAGCGGTAGAAGCGTGAGCGCGGTGTGCAGTGCCGAACGCATCGTTTACGTAAATGTCTCCGTATGAAGCTAATTCTTTCGCAAGCTTTTCCTGCTCCGCCATATCTTTAGACGTTTCTTCCTTATGAAAACGGGTATTTTCAAGCATCATGACGCCGCCGTCGGCAAGCGCATCAACAGCCGCTTTCTGTCCATAGCAGCTGTCGGCAAACACAACCGGCACGCCCAGCAGTTTTGCCAGATACTCAGAAACAGGTTTCATGCGGTTTTTGCCGTTGATAAACGCTTCTTCGTCTGCGGCGGTAAACGGCTTGCCTGCCTTTTCCGCTTTTTCCTTTGCTTTCTTTACATCTTTTGCAGGATCGCCCAAGTGGCTCATCAGAACAAGACTTCTCGGCTTCTGTTCAAGAATATATTTTATCGTAGGCAACGCCGCCTGGATACGGGTATCGTCCTGAACGACACCGTCTTTCATGGGAACGTTAAAGTCAACACGCATGATAATGCGTTTTCCAGCAAGTTCGACATCTTTTACCGTCTTAATCATAGTCAGAAACCTCCAATCTGATTTATCAGTTATAAAACTATAGCAATTCTTGGATGAAAAGTAAAGGCAGAAAACACCACCCCTGCCAAAGCCATGCAGCACAATCTGCCTTGCCGCCCGTTACAGCTGCAGCTCCTCTTCGGGCAGCTGCTTTACCGATTTCTGCGCGGTCTGCTCCAGCTCGTTTCGCCGCAGCACGAGCTGCGCTTTTTCCGCATCGCACTCGGCAAGCTTCTTTTCAATTTCCGCATTGCGCTGCTCAATTTCAGCTATTTCGCGCATATTCGCGTCAAGCGCGCTGTGCAGACTGCCGATTCTGCGCTCAAGCTGTTCCATATCGCGCGCAACAGTCTGCACCGCGATGCTGTGATCGCAGTCGGCAACCCGTATGCGCACCATGCGCACTCGGTCAAGCAGCTGCGCTGTCTGCACCGCCGCTGAATCATCTTCTGACGGCGGCGTATAGGCGGTCAGCACCTCGCCGTCCGCAAGCAGGTATAAATTTGCAAACGCATGTCCCGCCGTCTGACAAAGCACGTGTTCTTTCTTTTTCTTTTCGTCAAGCTCATGACGGAACGCCGATACGGAGCGCTCCGCATTGCCCGACACTCCCCATTTTTTGAGCGTTTCCTCCACTGCGGCAATTTGGGCGGCGCAGTCTGTTATGCGCTCGTCATACGAGGCTGTCATTGCCCGGTATTCGACACATTTGCCATACGGCTCATATACGTTTTCGGCAAGTTCATGCTGCGCATACGGTTCTTCAAGTTTGCCGCTCTCACAGATAAGTCTGCCGGCCTTGATATATAAAGCCGAAAGCCGCTCCTCAAGCTGCTTTGCCGCCGCGGCGCGGCTGTACTGCGCAAATGAGTTTTTTACTTTAGCCACGAGTTTGTCTTTTATTCCGGCAAATCCTGACGCCGAATTCTGCGCCGGTTCTTCCTGCGCCGCAGTATGCTGCATATCGCTGAGCTGCACCCTGAGCGATACAATATCCTGGTATATGCCGCCGAACTCAGGCACGCCGTTATCCGGGCCTGCATCGGCTGATGCAGAGCCGAGCTCTTTATAGAGGCTGCTCCAGCCTGCCTCGAGTCTGGAACGCTCTTTTTTTATCGAAGCAAGCGTTTTTTGCAGCGACCGCCTTTTTTCCGCAGCAGAAAGCACTTCTTCTATTTTTTTTTCGGTGTCGGCAATTGCCTGATGTTCAGCCGCGTATGATGAAATCAGTTCCTGTTCCGCACGGGGATCTCCTGCGGCAAGCAGTTTTTCTCCTATCACTGATTCTGCTGCGAAAAGCTCCTTTTGTATCTGTTCACGGCGTTTTTCAAGTTCCTTTATTGTCCGCGCGTACGTATCGCCCAAATCAGTATCCTCCTTACGATAGTATGATATATACAGTATAACACGGTACCGTGTTTAAAGATACTGCGTACTTGCATGTGTTGTTAAGACGTGTTAATCTTAAAGCCGTTTAGGACACAGTAAGTTTAATACATTGCCTGCGTCCGTGAGTGCAGTTAGTAAGAAATAAGGTTAAAACAATTGAATAGGCGGCAAATTGTTAATGTAGTATGCGGCCGATACATTCATACTCGTTCTCTATGCAGGTTTAGGGCGCAATACGCCCTAAACCTGACAGCTTGCCGCGCAGCGGCAAGCCCGCGATCCGATTAATAGCATGGATAGTACATTAAACGTAACGCTTATTAATTGTAGTAATTAAAATCTATAAAAACTATTGACACTTTGACAAGAGGGAACTTGAGAGAATCTGCCCACTCGGATCAATAGGATCTGGCGACTTCGTCGCAGTGAAGGAACTGACAGAGTACATGGAACCGGAGGATGTCACAGGAGAATTCATCCTTGAATCACTTTATTCGAATGCGGTCGCACGTGATTCATCTTCCCGCAGATCACATGTGATTACAGGCTTCAGATTCTAATCCAAGAAAAAGAACCTTCAGCACCTTCGGTACCTTCAGTAATTGATGTAAATCAAGTCAGATGATTGGTTCTGACAGATCTGGCATACCTTCAGAGGAGGGAAGATCCTGCAGCTTAGTTCATGCGTAGAGAGAAAAAGTGCCAGTGCATCGGAAGAGCTACAGCTCGCAACAATTATTCCTTCCTACGGGAGGATCAAAGAAATCGAAGGAGATGAAAGGAAAGAACCGCAAGGGCTTCCAGCCCTTATCCAATCAATCATTCGTATATAGGTGAAAGCCTATCCACACAAGACCTTGCAGAATGCAAGAGATTATCAAGAAAGAAAACAAAGGAATGTTCGATATAAACTCAGCTTATAACATAACAGAAATCATATTCGGAGAAACCATGCCAGGACCAGATACGGACTATGGGGTTTTCGTGCTCAGCGGAGAATCAAAGTACGGCCATAACAAAGTACTGATACTTGCAATCATGAAGACGGATGGGAAGTCTTTCTGGTTCCTCTCGACAGACATCATATCTGGAGATCATTTCACTTCCGAGACAATCCTCAATACAAGGGACAGGAACCTTTCAGTAATCCTCCAGACAATTGATGGAAGGATGATCGTAAGCTTCTTCAATACTTCGATGGATGGAACGGTCACTGAGAGCAGCCATGTGATAACTCTGCCCGTAGAGACATCTCTCAGGTCAGAGTGAATATGCGCTCCGTAAGGGGCGCTCTTCCTTCAAAAGAAGGGTGGAACAAAATGGGCTTTCAGCCCAATCAGAAATGATTGAAATCAAAGGAGAAACAGTTATGATCAATATCAATGATTACATTGTAGAAACAATCGCATTTGCACACATACTGCCCATAAGCAGGGATTATACAATCCTCGTTTTCGTAGGCAGGAAGAAGAAAGCTACATGCAACAGGTTCGTCTTCGCTCTTACCAAATTCGAGAATGGGGAGCTGACGATAGTCGATGAGGTCTCTATCCCATCGGGCGAGATGATGAAGGATGGAGCAGAAATCCTTCTTGCATCAGATTCAGTGAATATTAATTTCAGAATCCGCGATGCAAGGGCTGTTATCGTCTCATACACGGATCATGACTTCCTGTGCGAAGAAGCTCCAGCCAGCGAAAAATTCACTTTCGCGGTTCAGATAGCATAAGGGAATATGAGGAGCCTTCGGCTCACTCAGTTTTGAGTAGCAGAGACATGAACAGGAAAATATACCGCTCAGGCTTTCCGTAAGGAGATGCCAAACCAGACACGCATTCACAACATATAGCTTCGGCTATCCATCAAAGACTGGGATAATCCAGGAAAGAAAAGGAGTTCTATACGGAAAAGACAGAAAAGAAGGATAAGGACGGAACGGTCATACTCAGCCTCAAGACAACAATCGCAAGAAGCTTTTCTCCTCCCTTGCGAGAGTTGATGTACCAGCAGGTGCGGACACGAAGAAATCAGTAAGCGTCCAGATGTTCGATTATGACTATCTCATAGCCCATGAAGAGGTTGAGATGCTCAAGTACGGTAATACGAAACTCTATATCGGACACGACGAGAACGATTTCATCATCCACGTTGGAGAAGCAGATGAAACTGTAGGAGGTGAAGAGAATGTTTGATTTTGGAGGCTTCTCCATCAGTAACGTTCTTTTTTCAAGTGTTTTTCCTGATATGGATAGCACTCAGGCAATCCTGATGAAAGGTAGAAGGAAAAGGGACGGCATGGAAAAGCTGATCTTTGCGATAATCGAGAAAGGGGAAGGAAGAAGCTTCAAGATACTGGATAACGTTATTTTTCCAGTCCCTAAGGATTGTCCTGACGCAGCGAGAATCGCTGAAGTAATGATTGGCAATAAGCTGACGACGGCTACGCTCAGAATTCTTGTAGATACTGCGGAAATCTCGGTCACGCTTGAGAACAGGGATATCGAGTACTACAAAGAAACATACATCTTCACTCCAGCACCGAATATGCTTGAACTACCTATCGATTAAGCATCCACCAGCATCTACATCTACACCCCTCGGTAAGGGGGCGTTTCAATCTCAACACAAATAGGAGAGAACAGAATGAGAACAATACAGATCTTCTTCAGAAACCTTATGGCAATCCTCGAAAGCAGAGGGCTTTCATTCCCACTCATTAATTTCAATGTCTCATATACTATCTATGGTGTTATAAAGTATCTAACAACCACTATATACCTCACCTATCTCAAACGTTTCGAGATATTTTGGGGTCAAATCGGGGTCAAGCTTTATCATACATAAGAAATTCAATCCTCAATACTCTTGCAAACCCTCCAACATCCACTCTTCGAATTTCCTTCCCTTATTATATAACCCTGCTCTTTCAACCATGAGAGGTCACGATCAACAGTACGTTTTGTAACTGCCATAATCAATGCCAGCTCAGCAATTGAAATGGAAGCATTTGCAGATATCAGATCCCACAGTCTTTTGCGCCTGGCATGTGCATTCAAAGCATGATTCTCATTAGCGACATCAACGACAGTATTCGTCTTATCAACGACATTTGTATTTTGCATAGTGTCGTTAATGCTCCTTCCATACAGTTGCTCCACAAGCAACATGTATTTCTCAGAAGGTCTCAGAACAAGGGAAATACTTTTTTCGTAGACCTTGTATTCAGGTTCTGGGTTTCCATCTGCCTTGCACGCATTCAGCATCTTCGGAATTCCAGTACCGAACTTCTCTACAAACCCCGCATATTTGAATGCATTAGAGATAAGAGGATTTATATGCATTGAGTCGTGATTCTTCATCGTCCAGCCTGAGGGAAGAACAGATCGGTTACTGATTTCCATCTTCAGATCAAAAACCTTTATTGTGATAGGCTGACATGACGACCAGTCATTATGCATCAAAGCATTATAGATCCCCTCTCTGACTGCTACATCAGGATAAGGTTGTGTCTCATGTCGTGTCGTCTTGTCATATGAGATGAGATTGTATTTGTAGTTTGTATTCAAATCTCTGATGATTGCCTTACAAAGTATCATCAGAGATCCTTTAATTTCATCCTGATAAAGTATGTCAGCTTCGCTTGCAAAACGCCCAATCTGGACATAGGAATCGGGAAAAACCTTGTATGGTTTTGCATGGAAAAGCAGAACTGCAGCTCTTGTGAGCTTGTCCTTGTCAATCAATTCAAGTTCTTTGAGAATAGAAAGCCTGTCTTCAAGATTTACTCCTGACAGTATATTGGCCTTTGTTGCTTCCTCTCTGAATATCCTGAAGCTCTCTCTTCATCCAGCTCATCAACGCTGATACCATCAACTGTGTAGGCATCCCAGGAAAAATTGCCCCGGCTCAGCACGGACTGGCGGAAAGAATCTCCCTTCATCGTCTGAAGTGTTGTACCGATCCTGATATAAGGAACGCCTTTGTAATCCAAGACAACCTTACTTTTAGGAATGACTATTTCGATGTACTTCTTCTCACCATCTCTCAAGAGATTGACTTCAGCATCATACATCCCCAATGCACTGACAATGGCATTCGGGATATCTTCCATAAGCTTCTTGCTGTTTGATAGCCCAAGAACTGCTCCATTATCTCTGACACCGATATACATCCTGCCGCCTTTGGCATTAGCAAAACCACACACCCACTTCAGCAGCTCCGTACTGTTCCAAGATTCCTTGAATTCTATGTTCTGACCCTCTTCGTCTTATATAATCATTGCACATTTTCCTCCTCTGATTTTTCTTCCTTATTTTTCTTGCCAATCAGCGGCTATTTTTCCCCAATTACTATCTGAATTAAGAGGTGTCCAATTATCCCAGTAATTTCGAAAAGTGTTCAGCGATACCATGCAGGTAAGACTGAGACATATCACTGCTGACAGCGGTAACAGCATCTCCGGATCCGCCGTGCCGTTCAGGCTTCTGTGCAAACGCTGTAACTGTCCCCTTTTCCCGCGTCGGCTCAACGTCAATGACACGATGCTGGTCAGTATCAATAACGATAGTAACAGAGTCATGACGTCTCATCAATAGCAAGCCGCTTGACATCCTCCATATCTTGGCGGCTGACTGATTCATTGACCCAGTACGTAAGGATGGAAGCCGGCGATTTCTCATCACAGCGCAGGACTTCAGCAGCCTTTGCTCGGGGCATATCAGCGAGAATGAGCATGGCATATCCCTCAAACAGCAGCGTAAAGCGGCTGTTTCTGCGCTCAAACGGCACGCTGATTTGTTTTACACCGCAGTGCTGGCACTATGTTTACAGTGGACAAAAGAAGGAAGTCTCCATGCCGCCAGATACGCTCATGTGGTTCATATTCATAGCGTACAGTCAGACCGCCACAGTGAGGACAGAAGAACACCGCCTCCTCCCTGACTCCGACAAAGATGTGTACTTCCTGACGTTCTGCGCAAAACTCAGTGCCCATAACATACCACGGCTCTTTTAGATTAAGAGAGCCGGCAATCATATCTGCGAAATTGTTTATCATCTGAATCACTTCCGTCAGGAGTATATCACAAAACTGCCTTTCCCACTAACTTTGGAGTAGGACCAAGAAAAATCGTTAGGTTGACTATTTGATTATCCAAACGGCACACCTCCGCTATTGGTTCACCCAGATGTTTTTAAAGCTCTTCAAATTGTGTTGGAGAAACAAAAAAACTGCTGCATTTTTCAATTACATCTACTTCTCGACACCTATTTTTCATCATCTGCTTAATAGTACATTCCCATACAATCAGGCACTTGATTCCACGCTCCAGCAATTCTGCTTTCACCACGGCATCCCTTCGGACATTATCATCAAACTTCTTCTGCCAAAAATCCACTCGGCTCTTTGGCATATATGCATATTTGCACCCCGAATGACGATGCCAGAAGCAGCCATTGACGAAAATCGCAGTATTGTATTTACGCAGAAAAATATCAGGATGACCTGGAATATTTTTAGTTGCAATTCGGTAGCGAAACCCCTGCGCAAACAGAAGTTTTCTCAGATAGACCTCCGGTTTGGTATCCTTTGAACGAATTGCAGACATATTTTTACTTCGCTGTTCAGGGGAAACTATATCTGCCATCAGAATTTCTCAACCTCTCGTACATAATTAATAAACTGAGCGAGAGTCCAAATTCTATCCTGCCGGTCACGGGGATAAGCGGCAATATACGGACGCGGTACTACCAGAATTACATTTTCTGCCTGCATTTCATCCATTTGCGCAGGAGATATGCCCTGCTGAAGCGTACACAGATATTTGGGTCTATCTCTCAGCCTGTCAGCTTCATTAATAACCTGACGCCAGCGATCTTTACATGTGGTTTTTGCAGCAAGAGAAATCAGACGATCAACTGGGAAGGTTAAATCATGGTAAGCTTCCTGCGATGGAAAAATAAAATCGGGTTTTTTATTTCCCTCTGTCACTGCCTGAGCTTTGTATTGAAGTCTGTTCTTACTGAAAATGGCAGACAGATGATGCTCGAGACCTTTTCCCGCGCGGCTCTTTCTTCTGTTTAGGACAGCATTGGCAGTGTTAATAAACTCCTCAACTGAAGGAAACCCGTTTGCAACGATGCTGCCATACCGAGCATATTCAATGACCCTGAACAACTTATATTCCATATTTGTCCAATCAAGCAATTTGACATCCGGATTTGTAAGTACATACTCTGCATGATCATACACCTTATCTTGTATCTGTCTTGCAACAGCAGACATATCCTCAGAAAGAGGAAAATCCGTGTCCAGGGATTCAATAAACCGATCAAATTCGACTTTCTCTCGTGCTTCGGGCCGAACCTGTGTCATTTCAATCAGGCAATTTGTTTCTGTCGGGCTAATACAAAAAGCGTCAAGAAACTGGTTGATTTCGTCCTCTGTATTCAGAAAGAAGCCCTGGTAATCTTCGCTGCTGTTTTGAACAAGAACGAAAAGAGCTCCTGTATATTCTGGACGAAGGAACGGAAAACCGCGTCCGAAATTAGTAATTCGATACTCATTTCGCGTTCCCTGTCCATAATAAATAAAACGGGTGTCTGTTACCAGATCATTCTGCCATTTGATCTTAACCCATTTTTCCTTATTACTTCCCTTTTCGCCGGGGGTATCGAACAGAATGGAAATTGAAGGTTTGGAAATATAAATTCCAGCTTGGTGTGCACCGGTCAATCCGGTATCATTTCCAGAGAGAAACTTGCAGCATGCCTTTTGTCCATTCAAAACGGATTGTATTGCCTGAATTTCGTATCCTTCCACCATTTAACCCACCACCCCTTTAACTTTATGAGAGTTCATGGCAGAATCCATTTTTTCCAGTTTTTTTACGACAAGCTTTGCAACCTCAGCCATCAGAGGAACGACAACAGAATTGCCGAACTGTTTATATGCCTGGGTATCCGAGACGGGAATTTTGAAACTGTCCGGGAATCCCTGGAGACGGGCACATTCTCTTGGTGTTAACCTTCTGGGATTTTTTCCCTCCTGCGCAATCAGAATTTCAGACCCGTCTTTATAATATCTGGCACTGACAGTGCGGCTGATACCATCGAGCGGTGCAATTCCATACCCGAAGCCGTTACCTGCGGCCTTATGCTTGGCGGCATAGTTCTGGAGATATGTCCACAGTTTATCGGAGAGAGTATACTTGTCGCTTACATCGGATTCAAGAATATCCCTTATTACGGGAGTTTTTTCAGGCAGGGGCAGATCGAAATTAAATTCAATATTTTCTCCATATCGCTCCATATCGAATCCAATAATCACAATGCGCTCTCGATGCTGAGGAACATAGTTTTTTCCGTCCAGAATGCGGAAAAATATTTTATAGTTCAGCTCGGCAAGAGACTCCTGAATTACCTTAAATGTGCGACCTTTATCATGACTGCATAAATTTTTTACATTTTCAAGCATAAAGGCTTTTGGCCGCTTTACCTTCAAAATCCTGCACACATCAAAAAACAGAGTTCCCTGCGTTTTATCTTCAAAACCTGTTGCCTGCCCCAAACTCTGTTTTTTGGATACACCCGCGATGGAAAACGGCTGGCAGGGGAAACCTGCTACAAGAATATCATGGTCAGGTATATCGGCAGCATTTACTTTGGTAATATCACCATCGGGCTGTTCTCCGAAATTGGTGAAGTAAGTTTTCTGGCTGTATTTATTCCATTCATTGGGATATACACAGTGGCTACCGGCGCGTTCAAATGCTATACGCATACCACCAATACCCGCAAACAGGTCAATGAAGGTATAACCGTACTCTTTGCAGGGAGTTTCCACTTTGTTTTTTATGAGCAACTGTCTGATAGCAACGGACAGGCAGTCCTGCATTGACTGTCCACTGAGTGCAGAATATTCACTTAATTCTTCATATATTGCATCATCAACACGAATGTGTACCTGCTTAGCCATATCAAAACCTCCGGCGGGAATATAGTGGTATCTATTGTTTCCCATTATAGCATGAATGCCCGTTTTTTCAAGTGTTCTGGGAAAAGTGATGCACCAAATAATTCCCAGTACAGCAAAAGAGCCGCCCGCAGGGAAACATTCTCCCCACCGGGCGGCGTGTCATCACTTCCTGCCCTGCTGCAAGTTCTGGATTTTCTTTTGTAAAAGCAAAATGATAATTTCACCTTACAGGGAAAAATGAAAATTTCAGGGATGAAATCTGCCCATCCCATTCTCATTTTTCTTATAAAAACCTCCCTGGCAAACCAGTGTCACTGATTCAGGGGGTGCTGAAGGTTTCTTTGCACCAGATGGTGTCTAAGGCGGTTAGTCACAGGCAGTTTCCTCCTGCCTGAACCGCTGACAGGGGTTCGATTCCCCTGTGGTGCATAAGTTCCTGTAAGGGGAACGCCTGCTGGGTTATTTGCAGGTATCTTCATGGATTAAGAGGAAAA
>DXHG01000207.1 GCA_019113455.1 Candidatus Treponema faecavium
CGGTAACGACAAACAGCCGGAGCAGTTTTCCGACCTGCGGCGCGGCAAGACCGACGCCGCGCTCCTTGTCCATCGTTTCAAACATATCGGAAACGAGCTGCCGAATCTCGGGCGTTACCTTGGCAACCGGCTCGGATTTCTCGCGCAGCAGCGGATTGCCTAACTGTAAAACTTCCATACCGGCATCGTAATAGAAACGGTTGTTCCGCGTCAATAACGAACAGCGTAAATACAGGCTGCGGTATTTATACTGCGGCGCGGGGTGTTTTTATTTGCAGTTCACTGCGGGTATTTTGCGCTTGCACGCACGGCTTGTTTCTTTGATATTCTCTCTATGTTGTTTTTGAGGAGAAAGAAACAGCCGCAGGCTGACAGAAAAAACGCCTCTGTGCGCACTTACGCAAGGCGCGTCTGTATAAAGCTGCGCAGTTTTTCAAGGTCAGAGTCGCATAACAGCGGGAGCACTTCAAGGAGTTCGCTGCCGGGTAAATTCCACCAGCAGAACCGCTCAAGCAGCGCGATAAGCTCATCGTCAAAGCGCTTTTTTACCACTCGGGCGGGATTTCCCACGGCAATGCAGTAGGCGGGCACATCGTGGGCAACGACCGAATGCGCCCCGATAATGGCGCCGTCTCCTATTTTTACGCCCGGAAGCACGGTGCAGCCGTATCCCAGCCACACGTCATTGCCGACAACGGTATCGCCTTTGCGCGGCAGCTGCGCCATGTGCGGCGGCACCAGATTCGCCCATGCCTCGCCAAATACCGCGAACGGATATGTTGAGGCGCTGCACATGCGGTGGTTTGCAGATCCCATAATAAACGTTGTTTTACAGCCTATGCCGCAGAACTTACCGATAACAAGCCGGTCGCCAAATTCGGGGTGGTTAAACAGCACGTTATTTTGCTCAAAGCCGGTTGGGTCTTCCGCATCGTCATAGTACGTAAAATCCCCGATACAGATATTGGGAGCACGGACAACGTTTTTTATAAAGCACGAAGTCTTATATTCATTGGGAAATACAGCATCAGGATCAGGCAGATACATGCCGCAGCACCTCCGTATAAAAAAACAGCTGCGCGGATTATATCCGCGCAGCTGCTTTCGTGTCCAGCGTTCCTGCTTATTTCAGAATCTGGCTGATCATCGTATCAACCATCGTCAGGGAACGCGGCAGATGGAACGGACCCTTAAACGTGCTGCCTTTTGTAGAAGGCATTGTTGGTTTGCCATCCCGCCGCAGATACCCGTACCACTCGCCGTACTCAGGATCTGCAAAGTATGTCTTGCAGTAGTCAACCGTTTTATAAAACCAGTCAAGATACGCTTCTTTTTTCGTGTCGCGGTACAGCATCAAGCTGGAAATCAGTATCTCGTTGTGCGGCCACCACAGCTTCATGTCGTGTTCGTATGCTTCAGGCGGTTTTCCCAGACAGTCGATAAAGTACAGGAGTCCGCCGTATTCCTTATCCCAGCCTGCCTCAATCGCCCAGTTAAATATCTGCTCGGCCTGCACGTGAATGCGCGCGCCTTTTTCGCCGCCCAGATAGTTGGCGTACTCGAGCAGGAACCACACGCATTCGATGTCGTGTCCAGGATTCACGATGCGTCCCACTGTTACATCTTTCCAGAACTCACCGCTCATGCCGACGTTTTCAAGCGTACAGTGCATGTCGGGCTTCATATGATACGTAAATATCTTATTAACGCACTCGTCAGCGTAGGCATCGTATTCCGCCGTATGCGCAGGATCAACGCGGCGCAGCACGCTCGTGATATTAAGGAATATCATCGGGTCGGCAAGCGTCCTGCCGTCACGCACGCCGGGAATGCCTTTGGGGCCCAGTCCCGTGGGATCGGCAATCAGGCCGTTGTTCAGTTCGTAAATCAACTTGTACGCCGCGCGCGCCCGTTCAAGGCAGACGGGATCGCCGGTGATGCCGTAATATTCCGCGTTCGCAATCGCATAAAAGCCTTCGCTGAAGCAGTAGCGCCGCTGGCGCAGCGGCTTTCCGTCAGCAGTAACCTGAAAATACATGCGGATGCCGGCGCTGCGGTTAATGCAGTATTTTTCCATAAAATCAAGACAGCTCCGGCTCGCACTCAGCCATTCGTCTTTCACGCCGTATACATGGCACAGATACGCGAACGTCCACGCGCAGCGTCCCTGCATCCACACGCTCTTATCAGTGGAGTAGATTTCGCCTTTGCGGTCAAGGCACGTATACACACCGCCGTTTACCGCATCCATGCCGTTTTTGAGCCAGAAATCCGCGCTCGTCTTTAATTCCTGCTGCACCCAGCGCTGCACGTCCTGCAGCTTAGCTCTGTCAAGCGTATATTCACTCATCATGCGTACTTCCTGACTGCCTCGTCAATCATGGCGCGGCATTTTTCTATCTGCGCCATATCCTCGGGAACAAGCGCGGCCAGCGGTTTGCGCACGCTGCCGCAGTCTATGCCGGTGCGCAGCTTAATCACCTGTTTTGCCACGGCGTACATGTTGCCATGGCACGCGCACAGCGCATAAATGATGCGGTCTGCCGCATACTGCACTTCGCAGGCTTTCGCCATGTCTCCGCTTTTCACCAGCCGTTCAATAGCCAGATAGAGCTCGGGCATTACCGCGTACGTGCCGCCGATACCGCCGTCTGCGCCAATCGCCAGACCGGACACAAGCTGCTCGTCGGGACCGTTAAACACGACATGCCCCGGACCGGCGGCGTCTTTAAACAGCTGAATATCCTGCACAGGCATTGACGAATTCTTTACACCGATTACCCGCGGGTTCTTAAGCATTTCCTTTAAAAGCGGAATCGTCAGCGCAACGCCCGCAAGCTGCGGTATATTATAGATAACAAAATCCGTGTTCGGCGCCGCGGCGGAAATGTCATTCCAGTACTGCGCAATCGCGTGTTCCGGCAAATGAAAGTAAATCGGGGGAATAGCCGCTATCGCGTCTACGCCAAGGCTCTCGGCGTGAGCCGCAAGCTCCCTGCTGTCTGCGGTATTGTTGCACGCAACATGAGCGATAACGGTCAGCTTGCCTTTTACAACGGACATCACGCTTTCAAGCGTCAGCTTGCGCTCCTCTTTGCTCTGATAGATGCACTCACCGGAAGAACCGCACACATACAAGCCTTTAACGCCCTTGTCGAGCAAATGCTTTGCAAGCTGCTTTGTGCGTTCCGCGCTCACGTTTCCATCATCATCGTAACAGGCATAAAACGCAGGAATTATGCCCTGATATTTTTCAACCGACATCACACCTCCTTGCTGAATATGGCAGCTGATAAGTTGTATACTAGTTATATCCACAGTAAAGCCATTACAACCGTTTGTCAAGCAGTTTTCACGCTGCGGGGTGCTGCTGCGTGTGCACCGCGCGTGTTTTCCTTTGCTATGCGCTGTACTGCCGCGGCGTTTTTTCTTTGCAGTTCCCTGCAGGGTATTTTTTGCGTTTGCACGCGACTGTTTTTTCTTATTCTCTGTAATTCGTGTTTTGGGGAGGGATCCCCCTTCTGCTTCAGAAGCAGGGAGCCTGCCGCAGACCTGCGGTCTGCCCGTGCTTACTGCGAGGGCTTAGTCCGAGCAGTAAGCGTGCTCCCACTTCACCAGCACTGTGTGCTTGTCGCTGCGTTTTGTACGCGGGCTTGTTTCTGCTCCAGCCGCAAACCTGTATAAATGATCTGCAATCAGCTGCAGCTTCCGTGTTCGCCGCAGCTGTGGCCTTCGCCGTGATGATGACTGCAGCTGCCTGCGGGATTGTCCTTGAGATCCCCGTTAAGGTAAAACATCAGCGCGGCTTCCGCGGAACCTGACTGACCGGCAATCACTGCGATATTGCCGCCTGCAAGCGCCTCGCGCGCACCCTGCCCGATACCGCCGCAGATAACGACAGACACGCCTCGCTCCGCAAGAAAGCCGAACAGCGCCGAATGCCCGCTGCCGTTCGTTGAGACAATTTCTTTTGAAAGAACCGATTTGCCGTCCGTGTCCGCAATCAAAAACGACGGGCATTTGCCGAAATGCGCAAAAATTTCTCCGTTGTCATACGCAACAGCTATTTTCATACGATACTCCTTTTTTTGCGTGTATGCGCCTATAATACCGCACTTGCATACGCCGCACAATCACGTGCAATAAAAAAAGCCGCCATACGGCGGCTTTGGTAACAGGTACCGGTAAAAAAAACGCTGTTAGCGCAGCAGGTTCAGCACGCTCTGCGTAGCCTGATTTGCCTGAGCAAGCATTGCGGTTCCAGCCTGCTGCAGAATCTGGTTCTTTGTAAAGTCAACCATTTCTTCTGCCATATCCACATCGCGGATGCGGGATTCAGAAGCCTGCAGGTTCTCGGCGCCAATGTCAAGACCGCGTATCGCGTGTTCAAGACGGTTCTGGTAGCCGCCCAAGTCAGCACGCTGCTTATTTACTTTTTTCAGCGCTTCATCAATAGTACCGATTGCGCGGTTTGCCTCGTCCGGCGTTGCGAGCGTCATAATCGTCTCATCGCCGGCGTTGCGCAGATTCAGTGCGGTGGCGGTCATCGTGCCGATAAACACCTGTACGCGCTGATCCATATTCGCGCCGATATGCAGCCACATAGAAGCGGTTACGTTGTTTGAACCGTTCTGCGCAGCAAAACGTCCGGTCAGCATGTTCATGCCGTTAAACTGAGCCGTGCTCGCGATGCGGTCAACTTCCGCAACAAGCTGCGAAACTTCAACCTGAATCTGCATACGATCTTCGTCGGTGTAGATGCCGTTTGAAGACTGTACTGCAAGTTCGCGGATTCTCTGAAGAATATCGGTTGTTTCCTGCAGATATCCTTCTGTTGTCTGAATAAACGAAATGCCATTCTGGGCGTTTGTGGACGCCTGATTCAGACCGCGAATCTGGCTGCGCATCTTTTCAGAAACAGCCAAACCTGACGCATCGTCTCCGGCACGGTTAATCCTCAAACCGGATGACAGTCTTTCCATGTTCTTTTGTGTGTTCAGATTCGTTACGCCGACCTGACGCTGAGAGAACATGGCGCTCATGTTGTGATTGATAACCATAGTATATCTCCCTGGCACCGCGGTATGACTGCCTCAAGGCAGCGGTAATATGTACCAGTTCATAGTGCCGATACTTTAATATCGGGCGTGATGCCAAGACTCTTTACCTTTTTTTGCCGCGTGCCGAGTTCATATACCGCCCGGATGAGAGAGCACACAAACACGGCGGAACAGCACGCCGTAAACGACATATTATATATAGAATATAACGGAAACATATGCTGATTATGTGTATAGTATGTAAGGAATGAATAAAAGATATGGTAATGGAGATGAGGGGACTTGAACCCCTTACCTCTTGCATGCCATGCAAGCGCTCTAGCCAGATGAGCTACACCCCCAAGCAGTAAATAGAGTATACCACAAACGCGCGCGCTGCGTCAAGGGGCGGCGCACCGCCGCACAAAACCGCAGCCGCCGCCCGAACAGCATATCTTTTGACGACAGCGGCTTACCGCTATGCGGAAGCTGCCCAGTTTAAAGCGCAGCCTCACACTGGCAGACAGCCCCTGTATGAACGTATCAGCTGCATACCAACGTAAAAAATTTGCCGGTGGCTAAATTTTATTTTGCCGTTTATCAGACATGAATTTTGCCGATGGCCAGTGAGACACTTGCCGTCGGCAAACGTTTCATTTGCCGACGGCAAACCAAAAATTTGCAATCGGCAAGTACGCCGCCGGCCAGCGGCAAAATTCTTACCGGATAAACGGCAAATGTAAAATGAGCCATCGGCAAATTTTTATTTTTTAAATGGGAAATCTGTCAGCCGCCGGCAAATGGTTTTTATTGCTGGCAAACAGCATATGAAACTTGCAGCTTAAAGCGCAGCGGCAAGTCTCAGTGCTGGAAGAGAGGGAAGGCGCGCTTACAAGCAGTCCGCAGTCCGCAGGCCTGCGACTGGAACAGCACTTCTGAAGAAGACAGTGCTGCGAAAGCGAAACTGCACATCCAGCACCGCGCGCAGCATACACTCCTGCATTTGCTGTACAGCTGTACGCAGTTGCTTGTGCAATTTGCATCAGTGCTGTACAATAAAATACTATGCGTTTTGATAATCCCCTGATAGTGCAGAGCGACCGCACGCTGCTTCTCGACGTTCATGCGCCGCTCGCAGGCGAGTGCCGCGCCGCGCTGATTCCGTTCGCTGAACTTGAGCGCTCGCCGGAGCACCTGCACACGTACCGGCTGACGCAGCTGTCGCTGTGGAATGCGGCGAGCGCGGGCTTTTCGGCCGACGACGCGGCGGCGGTGCTTGAGCAGTACGCGCGCTACGAGGTGCCGCAGGCGGTGCTTGAATGGATACGGGAAACGGTGCAGCGCTTCGGTAAATTGCGGCTCGTGCCGGCGCCCGGTCAGGACGGGCGTGAGTATCTGTATCTGGTGATAGAC
>DXHG01000208.1 GCA_019113455.1 Candidatus Treponema faecavium
ATCGACGGCTGCCCTGCTGGCGTGCCCATTTCGGCAGAGCACATTCAGCAGGCGCTCAACCGCCGCCGCCCAGGACACCATCCCGACGCGGCGCAGGGCAGCGCTGCCGCGCGCAACAGCGCCGTCACATCCCGCAGCGAAAAAGACGAGTGCGAAATACTTTCCGGCGTGTTTGACGGCGTTTCAACCGGAACACCTGTCGCGCTGCTCATACGGAACACGTCGCAGCGCTCAAAAGACTACGACGCCATAAAAAACAGCTTCCGCCCGAGCCACGCCGACTGCACCTATACGGCCAAATACGGCCTGCGCGATTACCGCGGCGGCGGGCGTTCTTCAGGGCGGGAAACGGCCGCACGCGTCGCAGCCGGAGCTGTCGCGCAGCAGATCCTAAAGCAGGCGTTTCCCGGCTGCAGCGTAACAGCCTACACAATACGGGCGGCGGGCGTTTCCGCCAAGACGCGGGATTTAGACGCCGTTGAACAGAATCAGCTGCGCTGCTGCGACAATGAAGCTGCCGCGCTCATGCTTGAAAGAATCAGTGCGCTCCGCGCAGACGGCGACAGCGCAGGCGGCGTTGTTGAATGTACTGTTGCCGGCATACCCGCCGGACTGGGAGAACCCGTGTTCGACAAACTGGACGCAAAACTCGCGCAGGCGATTGTTTCAATCGGCGCGGTCAAAGGCATTGAATTCGGGGAAGGCTTTTCCGCAGCCGATCTTACCGGCAGCGCCATGAACGACAGCATCCGCAGCACACCCGACGCGCGCGGCGTGTGCTTTGAAACAAACCGCGCGGGCGGCACGCTCGGCGGCATATCAAACGGCAGCGCCATCGTGTTCCGCGCAGCAATAAAGCCCGTTCCCAGCATATTCCGCACGCAGCGTTCCGTGCAGCTGGAAAACGGCGCGTACACGGACAGCAATATCCTCATTGAAGGCCGCCACGACGTCTGCCTGTGCCCCCGTATCGTTCCCGTTATCGAAGCGATGACGTACATCACGCTTGCCGACCTCTATCTGCAAAACCGCGCCGCCCGCATACGCTGATAACTATTCGCTTTTGAGCAGCCTGTCCGCTCAAAAGCGTCAGCATCGGCATTTACGCTGCACGCTGCTCGTGCGGCGTTAGATTTGCAGTTTACTGCGAAGAAAACACGCACGCGTGCAAAGCGCAGCAGCAACCCCGCCCACAAAAAACACACCGGTTGATTTTATCAGCGGCAGCCGCATATAATATTCTTCCGTTATGACTAAAAAGGAACATACACGAAAAATCTCTGCACTGAAATATGTGCTTCCTGCGGCGCTGCTGCTCGCCGCCGTTTTGCTTGCCGCGTATATCGCATATGCACGTTCGTTTGCATCGCCTGTTCCTGAGCCGCTCACGCAGGAGCAGGCGGATAGCTTTGCCGCCGCCATGGCCGAACGCTATCCTGAACACATACTATCCGCACTTCCGTATCCGGTCATTCCCGCAGAACTTGATCTGCATTGCGGCGCGGCAATCATGATAGACGCGGCGAGCGGCAGCGTCCTCTACGAAAAAAACGCCGACGAGGTTATTCCTCCCGCGTCAATGACAAAACTGGTTGTGATGTACGTCGTGCTTCAGGAAATCGCGAAAGGAAACATATCGCTTTCGGACATCGTGCCGCTGCCGCCTGAGTCATGGGCGGTAAACGCACCGCCCTTGTCATCTCTCATGTTTCTGGGACAGGGAGAAACCGTCACGCTTGACGAGCTGCTGCTCGGTCTTGCCGTCGCCTCGGGCAACGACGCGGCCGTTGCTGTCGCCCACTACGTGTCAGGTTCGGTGGAGGCGTTCTGCGCCCGTATGAATGAAGAAATGCACAAGCTCGGCCTGCAGCACACGCGCTTTGTAGAACCCTCGGGATACAGCGAGCACAATCTTACCACGCCGCGGGAGTTTGCGGCATTCGCGAAAGTATATATTGAACGGTATCCCCAGGCGCTTGAAAAATACCATTCCGCCCGCTCCATCGCCTACCCGCAGCCGCATAATCTTGCCCCGTGGGCAGATCCTGAAAAAAACAGGCCGGTCGTTCAGTACAACACGAACAAGGCGCTTGATAATATTCCCGGCTGCGACGGATTAAAAACGGGCTTTATCTATGAATCAGCCTATAACCTTGCCTACACCGTAAAACGCGGGGATACACGCTTTATCGCCGTTATCATGCAGGGAGAAGGCACCGGTTCCGCAGAAGGCAATTACTACCGCGTACTCAACAGTCAGACGCTCACCGACTGGGGCTACGCGACGTTTGCGACCCGCGCAGCGGACGACATAGCGCCGCACGCGGTTCCCGTGTTCGGCGGAACAGAACAGGCGCTCTGCCTTGTTCCGGCGTATAACCGAGCGCTTACTGTGCCCGCTCTTATTCCCGATAAAACACCTGAACAGGCGGCGCAGAGCGTCCAGGTCGAAACGCGCATCGACGCGCCGGTTACGGCCCCCGTCGCAGCGGGCACCGCGTACGGCGCGCGCGTATACTCGCTTAACGGCGTTACGCTCGAAGAAATACCGCTTGTCGCAGACCGGAGCGTCGCGGCAGGCTCGTTTGCCAAGCGGCTCATAGACACTGTTATTCAGGCGCAGTACGAATAATAACCGACAGTGCAGAACAGCAGCGTTTACGCTGCACGCACGGCGCGCGAGCCCGCCCGCGCCAGATTTTCAAGGCTGCTGCGTTTAGCCGCATGCGGATGCGGGCTTTCCGGCACTGCCTGCAACAAAAAGAACGCAGGGACTGCA
>DXHG01000209.1 GCA_019113455.1 Candidatus Treponema faecavium
ACATAAAGCGCTGCGCCGAGCTCTATACCTATGAACACAATTTGCAGAATCCTGCCGTGTCTCCAGTGTATATGAGCGATGATACGGCAAAAGCGTTTCCGCCGGTATACATGCAGGCGGGAGAAAAGGAGCTGCTCCTCGGCGATATGCAGCGTCTTGAAGCGCTGTTTGCGCGCGCGGGCGTTGACTGCGTGTTTGAAGTGTGGCCGCAGATGATGACAATGTTTCAGATGGCAGACGAATTTATTCCGCAGGCAAAACCCGCAGTTGAGCGGGCAGGCGGGTATATAAAGTGCTTCGGCGCTGCCGCGGATGACGAATGATGGAGCTGCTTTCTCCTGCCGGCAGCAGCGAAAAGCTGCAATATGCATATCTGTACGGGGCTGACGCCGCGTATATCGGATTGAAGAAGTTTTCGCTGCGCGTAAAAGCGGATAACTTTTATGAGTCGGAGTATGAGCGCGTCAGAGAGATTATGGCTCAGTTCCCCGGAAGAAAACTCTACTGCGCGCTCAATATCAGCTTTCATAACAGAGACATAGACGCGTTTATCGCCGACATCGGCTATTTTAAGCAGTATCCTATCGATGCGTTTATCGTGCAGGATATGGGCGTTGTCCCCATTCTGCAAAAGCATTTTCCGGAAGCCGCGCTGCATTTGAGTACGCAGGCAAACTGCATAAACCGCGAGGCGGTCAAGGTATACCGCGGCATGGGATTCAGCCGCATCGTACTCGGCAGGGAAGCATCGCTTGCCGAAATCAGGCAGATAAAAGATGCCGTACCTGACATGGAGCTTGAGGCGTTTGCGCACGGTGCAATGTGCATTGCATATTCAGGGCGCTGTCTTATGAGCACGTATCTGAACGGGCGCAGCGCAAACGGCGGTCTGTGTTCCCATTCATGCCGGTGGGAGTACCGGCTGAAAGCGGACGCCGCCGCCGTTCAGGCGCTTGCCGAATCGGGCGCGCTTGCACTTGAGGAATACAAGCGCTCAGGCGAATATCTGCCCGTGTTTGAAGGAGACGGCTTTACCGCCGTGCTTTCGTCAAAAGATCTGTGCATGATAGACCACCTTGCCGATATGCAGGCGGCGGGCGTTGATTCACTGAAAATCGAAGGCCGCATGAAAAGCGTGTACTATACGGCGCTGATTACGCGGGCGTACCGCAAGGCGCTTGACGCGCTTGCAGGAAACATCAGCCAGAAAGACGCGGAGCCGTTTATTGCGGAGCTGTACAACGTGAGCCACCGCGCGTTCGGCACGGGGTTTTATTACGGGCAGAACGACGCAAACGAGACGGTGAGCGGCGCATCGGAAAGCGATTATGAGCTTGCCGCAGAAATTGGCGCCGAGCTTGCTCCCGCTGAGGCGGCGCAGCTTTTCGCCTCGGCGGCAGAGACACAGGCTGCGCGTGAGCGGGAACTCGCGCAGATGCACGCGGCAGCGCGGGAGGCCGCGCTGCGCAGCAAACCGCATCCTGTGTATGCGGCGCCGCGGGAGGGCTGGAAGCTCTTTTGGTTTACGGCGCTGAATAAGATTTGCGCCGGCACCGCGGTTGAGTGCGTTGCTCCTGATATCGTGTCGCTTGAAATAGCCGGTGATGCGTATGTGCTTATTGAGCCGCACACAGGCACGCTCTTGGACTGGGTGTGTCATGGGCATGACTGCGTGCTCATGACTGCTGCGCCGGCGGCTCCCGGGCAGCTTGTGCGCGTGCGCAGCGCCGCGCGGGAGTAGACGCTTTTCGCGGCGTTTTGCGGCCGCCGGTCAGTTTTTCTTTTTGCGCGGCGGGCTGTTTTTTTCAGGTTCGGTATCCCACGCTGCGGCAAGCGTCCTGTTTTCAACATTCGGGATATGAGCTAGATTGCGGCAGTCGGCGCGGTGGATGATAATGCCGCGCCCGTGCGACACGTATCCTACGATATCGTCTCCAAAGACGGGATTGCAGCACTTTGCCTTTGAAATCAGAAAGTTTGTGGTATTTCCGATGCGTATCTTTTCGCAGCCGTCGGGCGCAGGCTGAATATCCGTGAGCGTGCCTTTTTTGTGCGCGCGCGGCGTCGGTGGTTTCGGTTCCGCGGCTTCCGCGTCGTTTCCGTCTCGGTGCGCGCCTGCGTGTTCCGTAAATGTCTGGTCATGCTGCTGAAGCCAGGCGCGTATCTTGCCGCGCGCTTTTGCCGTTTTAACGAACGACAGCTGGTTTACCGTCGGGTGCGCCTGCGGGTTTGTAAGCACTTCGATAATCTGCGTGTTTTTGAGCGGCGCGGACAGCGGAATAATGTGCCCGTCCGCCTTTGCAGAAACAAGCGTCATGCCGATTGCCGTATGTATGTGGTAGGCAAAGTCGATTGCGGTTGAGCCCTGCGGCAGCTCGATAACGTCGCCTTTTGGCGTGAACACAAAGATGGAGTCGCCCAACAGTTCTTCTTTTATTTCCCTAAAGAATTCCTCGTCTGTGATATGGCGGCTCCGCATTTCCCTGAGCTGGTTTATAATGGAAAGATTCTGCACCGTAACCGTGTCATGGTTTGTTCCCTTTTTGTACAGCCAATGGCTTGCAACGCCGTGTTCGGCAATATCGTGCATATACTGCGTGCGTATCTGAATTTCAAGCGGTTTGCCCTCGCACAGCACCGTGGTGTGCAGGCTCTGGTAGCCGTTTGCCTTGGGCATTGCGATATAGTCCTTAAACCTGCCGTCGAGCGGTTTCCAGAGATTGTGCACCAGCCCGACAAGCGTGTAGCACTCCGTGCTTGTTGCGCAGATAATGCGGAGCGCAAGCAGGTCAAACAATTCTTCTGCGCTTTTATTGCGCTTGCGCATTTTCTGATAAATAGAATAGAAATGTTTTGCCCTGCTTGTTACCGTAACGTCTATTCCGGCGCGCGACGCGGCGCGGTATATTTCTTTCTGCGCTTTTTCCAGATAATCGGCGCGTTCGCTTTTTTTCAGCGCGACTATTTTCTTGAGCTGCTGAAATACTTCGGGATTGGTAAACTTGAGGCTCAGATCTTCAAGCTCCGTTTTTACGTTTGACATACCGAGCCTGTTTGCAAGCGGCGCCCAGATGTCGATAACTTCCTGCGCAATCTGTTTGCGTTCCTCAGGCAGCGCGGAAGAAAGGTTTCGCATACGGTCAAGCCGGTCTGCAAGTTTGACAAGAATCACGCGGATATCGTCTATCATCGCAAAGAGCATTTTGCGTATGGAGTCTGCCTGCGCAAGCGTTTTGTTGTGTATCTTAAGGCCGGTTATTTTTGCCGTGCCGCTGATAATGCCGGCAACAGCATGACCGAATGTCTTTTCGGCGTACTCCAGGTCGAAGCCCGCAAAGCCTGCCATGCTGTGAAAAAAGCCTGCGATTACTGAATCCGCGTCAAGCCCGCTTTCTGCCAGAATACAGGCGACGCGGAACGGATGCAGGCAGTACGGTTTGCCGCACGGGCGCAGCCGGTCTTTTGTAAGCGAGTACAGATACCGCCATGCCGCACCGATGCGTGTTTTTTCGTCTTCGGTATAGGCGGTGTATGTCTTATTGAACGCATCGATAAGAACGTCGGGGTCTGTCTGCGTTGTGTTTGTGCTGAGATGTTCGGTCATGGTTTTTGCGCCCGGATAACGCGGGGCATGCCTCCCAGATCTGTATATGTCGTTACGCTGATAAAGCCCGCCTGCGATAAAAGAGCAGCGGTCTCCGCTGAGTTGTATTCACCCGTTTCAATAAGAAAAAAGCCGCCGCCTGCGAGAGACGCCGCTGCCTGCGGTATGAGCTTTCGTATGACGGTAAGCCCGTCTGTACCGCCGTCAAGCGCCAAAAGCGGTTCCCCGCGCCCGTCTGCAAGCAGCTGCCGTGCCGTGTGCGACGGTACATACGGCGGATTTGAAAGAATTATATCAAACGTCTGGCGCGGCTCATTCCAGTCAAGCAGGCTGCCGGTGATAAACGCGATATCGTGCTGCGGCACAAGCCGCCGCGCATTCTGCCGCGCGGTCTCGATTGCCGCAGGCGATATATCGGACGCGGCCGCTTTGATGCCGCACTGCGCGGAAAACCGGCTCAGCACGCTTATGACGATGCAGCCGCTTCCGGTACAGATGTCGGCGATGCGTATGGAACCTGCACCACGCACGCCGCCGCGCCGCGTATACTCCGATATGGCGGCAATCGCCTGTTCTGCAAGGAGTTCTGTATCGGGTTTGGGAATAAGCACATCCTGCGTTACGGCAAAGTCAAGCCCAAAAAATTCTTTATGACCGGTGATATACGCTACCGGAAGCCCCGTTCTGCGCCGCGCGGTGCACGCTTCGTATGCGGCAAGCTGCGGTGCAGTAAGCAGCTCGTCGTCGTGCGCGGCAAGCCAGCTGCGCGGCTTGTGCAGGATCATGCCGAGCAGGCAGTCGCAGTCAAGGCGCGGCGTGGGGGAATCGGGCATGTCGCGCGGTGAACGGCGCTGCAGATCGCGTACCGACACTTGCATATGCGCGTGTTTCCGTTATGATGCCGGAAGCGAGGCCTTGAGCGCTTCTTCCTTTGCGGAGATGTTGAGCGCGTCAAGCATTTCGTCAAGATTGCCCTGCATAAACTGATCGAGCTTATACAGCGTCAGGTTTATGCGGTGATCGGTTACGCGGTTCTGCGGAAAGTTATACGTGCGGATACGCTCGCTGCGGTCTCCTGTACCGACCATCGTGCGCCGCGCCGCCGAACGCTCCGCCTGTTTTTTTGACTCTTCCAAGTCGAACAGTCTTGCGCGCAGCACACGCAGCGCCTTTGCCTTGTTTTTGATCTGGCTTTTTTCGTCCTGCTGAATAACGACAATGCCTGTCGGCAGGT
Organism: Candidatus Treponema faecavium; assembly: GCA_019113455.1. Lineage (GTDB taxonomy): Bacteria > Spirochaetota > Spirochaetia > Treponematales > Treponemataceae > Treponema_G > Treponema_G faecavium. Next base: position 4,839 of record DXHG01000209.1, read on the forward strand.
GCGTAATGCGCACGGCGGAATCGGTCGTGTTGACGCACTGCCCGCCGGGACCGCCTGCGCGCATGACGTCGATGCGCAGGTC
>DXHG01000210.1 GCA_019113455.1 Candidatus Treponema faecavium
CTCAGTGTTCGCATAGATCCCGACGTATACCGCAGACTGCCGGTTACTATCACGCAGAATAACGATATTCTCAATGCATTTTACACGCCGCTGCCGTACAACCGCATTGTGCTCTACGATACGCTGCCTGACCAGCAGCTTGCCGTATATGAAGAAACGCTCCTGTCCGTGTTCTACCATGAGCTTGTGCACGCAGTAACGGCAAATATAAAGTCGCCGGTTTTCAAAACGCTTTCCGCAGTCTTTTCTGACGCGCTCAGCCCGTCTCTCGTGTACAATATGCCGACGTCGCTTACGGAAGGCATTGCCGTCGCGCTTGAAAGCGCGGACGGATACGGCCGCCTGAACGACGGGTTCAGCAGGCAGCTTATCACGCAGGCAAAGATTGAACGCCTGTTTCCCGCATTTAAAGAAGCATCGGGCGCGCGCGACACATATCCCGCGGGCACTGTCCCGTATCTGTTCGGCGGCGCGTTTACGGCGTGGCTCCAGCAGCGGTACGGCATGGAAAAATGCATCGAATTCTGGCGCCGGGGCGGAAACTTTTATCTGATTTACGGGTCGGCAGGTATTTTTAAGCGCGTGTACGGCTTCAGCATTGAACAGGCATGGCAGGAGTTCTATGACGCGGTTCCGATTCCCGAAGCCGTCATTGACCCGTCCGCCAATAACGGCTTTACGCGGCTTTCTATCGATACGCTGTCAAAGCAGCGGCCGGTCTCGCTTTCCGCCGGTGCGCATCGCATCGCATGGATAGACGAAGCGTCCAATTCCGTCTGGTACGCACACACCGACGGCGCCCTTCTCAGCAAACCGGAACGGTTATGCGGCGCGCACTCCGCAGAGCGGGCAGCGCTTTCGCATGACGGCAGGCTGCTCGCGCTCTCGTATTCCCGTTCGATCCAGCAGCCGACAGGCTCAATGGTGAGCCGCCGGTACGCCGCCGTATACGATGTCGAAAAGCGCCGCTGCATATACGCGCCTTCCCAGCGGCTCAGAGACGCCGCAATAACGCGCGCCGCAGACGGCTCGCTGCAGCTCGCTGCCGTAAGCGTACAGGGGCAGCAGGCACAGCTTGTGTTTTATTCTATCGGGCAAAAAGAACCTCTGGCGCGCATCGCGTTTCCCTGCGGCGCGCTGCCTTATTCGCCGATAGACTCAAGTCCAGGCAAAACCGCGTTCTTGCTGCGCTATCACGGCGCTGTTTTTTTCTGCGTTGCAGACTCAGACGCACAGACATATCAGGCATGGCCCGTTCCGCACAGCGGCGTAAACATATCGTCAATCGCGCCGGCCGATACAGGCGAAGGCCGGGCGTATCTTTTTTCATGGACGCGCGCCGATACGCTGCCGCGCCTGGGCCGCGCCGAACTCACCGAAAACGGACGTCTGCGCTGGGAGTTTTCACGTGCGGACATTTCAGGCGGCGTTCACACGCCTGCCATTGCTGCGGGTGCACAGACACTCGTGTATTCAGCGCATTTTTACGAGAACAACGCGCTGATACAGGCACCGCCCGCTGTTTTATTTGCCGAAAGCGATACCGCTGAAACAGCGCGCACCGTGCTTGAACCGCCTGCGCCGTCAGCACAAACGGCGCAGTTTGCCGGATTGCGGTACAACCCGTTTGCATACATAACGCGCGGCACGCTCGTACCGCTTGGCACCGTCCCCTATTATACCGATACCTTAACGCAGACATCGCTTGCGCTGCTTGGACTCACGTGGGTATCGCTTGATCCGGCAGAAACGCTGCTCTTTGGCGCAAGCGCGGGCTGGGATCCGTTTACACGGACGGGCGGCGCAGGAATCTCCATTTTCAGCGGAATACCGCAGCTGTTTGCCGCCGTATCCGCAAGCGCGCTGTTCGGCTCAGAGGGCTTTGAGCAGTCGTACCTTTCCCTTGAGCTCACCTCGACACACCTGCTTGGCAGGCACAGCACGCTCACGCTGTACAACCTGTGCGACTGGTACGCAGGAAGACCGTCATACGCGGGTACGGCGGCATATATCCGCACGCAGCCGGTGCACACGATGCGCGAATTCCTGCAGGCTACGTATTCGCTGTCGCAGCAGTGGGGAGCCGGACGGCATGAAATCCTTGGCTTTTCGCTCTCGGCGTTTCTGCTCACGATCTACCAGACACGGTTTGACTTACTGAGCGCAAATACGGGAGCAAGCATAACGGTTATGCTGCCGCGGCTTCTGCCGTTCCGCAATCCGGACAGGATCACGCTCACGCTGCCCGCCAGCATATCCGCGGCGCTGTTCCCTGCGCTCAATAAAGCGATGGAAGCGTCCGTTACCGTAACGCTTATTTCGGCCGAGATTCAAAAAGCGCTTGCGGCGCTGCCGCTCTACGCGCGGTATATTGATGTTCAGCTGTCATACCGCGGATATTTTTCGTATAACTGCCGCTCATGGGAAATTGTCAATATAGCCGAGATATTCCCCGACCGCCGCGCCGCGCCTTATTACGATGAAATACGCTTGAGAACGCTGCTTTCGCTTACTTTAACTTCAACCACCGCGACAGGCGCGGGGGCAGGCATCGGCGTTGATATAAGCTGGCGGCTGCGCCGCGCGCCGTCTGAAACACCGTTTGCGGCGTCGCTCGTATTTGAACTTGGCTATTGATGCGGCGTGTAATATTACTCGGCGGCGCGCGCACCTTCGTAGTACGCCTGTTTATTGCGGTACATAAGCGCGTCGGTATCTTTGAGATGCGTATCGATGTCGGAAACCTGCGGGAACCACTGCCACCCCAGCGCAAACGAGTGCGCCTGTTCGCAGCCGGCAGTATCCATAAGAGCGGCTATTTTCTGTGCAAACACATGCTGCGGTATTTCCGGACATACAATCACAAATTCGTCTCCGCCAATTCGGTACAGATTATGTTTTCTGAACAAAGATAAAAACCGGCCGGCTGCCTTTTTTAGCGCCGCGTCCCCGGCGTCATGGCCATGATGGTCGTTAATCTGCTTGAGACCGTTCATGTCGGCAAACGCGATGCCGACACTGCGCGTCTGTTCACGCTGCAGCACCTGCATATCCTGCATGAACTTGTTTCTGTTCTGCAGTCCCGTCAGATCGTCAGAAAAACTGCGCGTGGTCATCTCGCTTTCGTATTTCTGTCTAAGGAACATCGACGTTACGAAAAACGCGAACGTTTTGAACAGCAGCTTCATATTCTGCGGTGTGGAATGAAAGCGCACGTTTTCTGCGCCGAACACACCGATTACAGCGCCGTTTCCCTGCATCAGAGGCACCGAAAGCAGATTGGTAATACCGAGCTTTTTAAACACGGCAGACTCAGAAGACCCTGTCTTTTGCAGTTCTGACGTGTCGGTGCTGTAGGTAAAATCGTTTTTATGAAAATACGTCCGCCATTTTTGAAACACTTCCGCCGGTATCTCCGAGAGTACCTCTCGTCCTGACGAAATACCCGTATTGCACCATTCATACAGCGGCACCAGGCGCTGCTGCTGTTCATTAAACTCAAGGTGTCAATTGTAATTTGCTTTGACATTTTTTTATAAAAAATAATGACTTTTTTTAATTGGGTTTTTCAGGGTTTTTGTGGGGCTTTTCGATATCTAAAACAGGGCGGTTGCAGTATTTTTTTCTGTTAAAAAATGCCTGTAAATCCGTCTTTTTTATTACAGATGTGCCATTGTTATCAGTAATTATGCGCATAGATTCTTCTGCCGCAATCTTATAAAAGGTCGCAGGTTTTACTTCAAGAATTTTTGCCGCAATATCAATACTGATCAGATCTTCTGTACACGGGAACCACTCTATATCTGTATCAGTTTCAAATAAAATGCTCCTGTTGAGCAGTTCCAGTGTATCCACTATGCCCTCTGTTTGTGCGGTATTGATTCAAGATATTTAGTCATACACTTATCAACATCATCAGCCGGATCGATAAGGTATTCTGCAAGCGACCACCATGGAATCCGTACCATTCCCAGAGCTTCTACAGCGTCAATGCGGTAGTATTTGATTGCTTCAAACATCTGGTCATCAGACCAGTGCAGAATACCTGCTGCTTCTTTGATTTTATAACAATACTTGATACCAAGCTGTGCCGCGGCAATTACTCTTTTTGCCGCTGAGAAACGCTGTGATTCAGAGAGCGGTGTGCGCAGTTCCTTGACGTTAAACAACTCTAGCATTTTTGACGCCTTTCCACAGCTGAGATATACGCCATCACTCGGCGAATCTGTTTATCGGTACATGATGCCAGATTGTCTGCACCAATTTTTCTCAGGAATCCATCAAGATACGTTTGCCAGTCAGCGCCGAATACTTTTTTTGCCCGCATTACAGCAGCAGTCTGTACAGATGATTTGCGCCGGGGGAATCCATATTTGCGCAGACCTTTCTTTTCAAGAATTTCATTGAGATCGGTATAGACTTTCTGCAGTTCCATAGCCGTACATTCAGTACAGCTTGTTTTTCCTGTCGCACCGTACAGAACCATCCGGTATTCGTCATCGGTAAGCGCAGCCGCATTTTTCTGTGCGTGTATGACGGCTGTTAAGTGTTTTTTATCGCTCATGTTCTGCCTCCTTCTTTGTATTTTTGCATATCCGTTTTTTGACTCCTGCAAGGAGCATATCGGCAACCATCTCGCACACGCCTTCGGGTATGCCGTCTTTGTATTTTTCTCTGATTGCCATAAGCTCCGCCTTTGTTTTTGGTCTATGACGCCGGTTCACCTTTTCACTGCCTTTTCATCTTTGAACGCACCCGCACGGCAGGCAACGGCTGCCACCTGCAGCGATTCACAGGCGCAGCACAATGCTGATTCAAATATTTCTTTTAAGTACGATTTTCTTTGGAGGGTATCATTGTACTTAATATCTACCCACCACATTGCAAGGTGTTCGTGTATTTTCTCGAGTTCTTCTTTTGCTTCTTCGTACTCTTCAAGGAGCACGGCATAGGCTTCGTGATCTGACGCATACGCCGGATACTTCTTTGCTGCCCGCGCCGCTTCGCGCTCGGTTATTTCCGCCAGTTCTTCCGTAAGCTGTGTAATCATTTAATCCCTCCGCTTTATTCTCCAAACATTTGCTTTTCAAATACAGCCTTCTGCCGTTCGACTACTTCTTTTCCGTCTGTTATCAGACGACACACTTCTTTTATTGCGGTATCAGTATCAATTTGTGCAATACTGCAAAAATATCCGGCACAGCACATAAGTATACTTAACATACCTGCTGTTGCATCCATGACTGTTTCAGCGCCTAATTTTATGTCTATACCATCTTTATATGCAGCTAACGCCACATATGGTTCTTTTTTACTCTTTTTCATCCGGCTAATTCCTCTCACTTAGAATATCTCAGGCTGTATGGCAGCGCGGCGGCGGCTTTCAATGCGGCAAAGCAGCTCGTCCACCGTCTGCTCAGCCTCCGCCCGTTTGCCTTCCATTGTGCGGTCAAGGTGCTTTACTTTCTCACATGATTTCTGCAATGCGCGCATCTGTGCTACTGCAAGTGTGAACGTCATTTTTTCATCAGCCATGACGCACCCTCCGTTTGCTGTTTCGCCGATGGATAAGCTCCTGTCTGGCAAACTGTTCCATGTCGCTCTCGGTAAGCAGCTTATATACGCCGGCGCTTACTTCATAGATCGGGCACTGATAGGTGAGAGCCATCAGGATATGTTCAACATCGTTATAACCGACGCCGGCGATCTGCATGATTTCCTCTGTGGTTATCACGCCGGTTTTCAGCAGCGCCGCATATACCGGCTGCCAGCGTTTTACTTTCGGCTGCATGCTCTGCAATGTCATTCGCTGGCCTCCTTATAATTTGTCCACCATTGCGGGAGTAATGGTGGTTAAGCCGGACGCGCGGGCAATCTTTGCAAGAGCAAGCGCCTCATTGACCAGCGTGCGGAATCCGCCGCGGCTTCTGCGATAGAGCGTTTCTACCAGGCTGCTTTCAACGGTGAGCCCGCAGGCGGCCGAATAGAATACCGATACGTCTGATGGCTTGAGATTTTCAAACAGGCAGACGGGCTTGCGGATCCGGCTGCGCAGGCGCGGCACGCCGTCAATCTTGCCCTTGAGCGCCTCTTCTCCGACAAGCAGCAGCGGCACCTGACATGATTCATTGATGCCGCGCAGCATCTCAAGGATAGACAGCGGACATTTATCCGCTTCATCGATGATGATAAGCCGCCGGTTTACCCGGCTGAACTCTGCTATAATGGCAACACATGCGCCGAAACTGTACGGGCGCGTGCCTGCCAGTTCATAGCAGATATTGCGCAAAAGCTGCACGCGGGAGTATCCGTCGACATACAGGGTATACACCGCATTGTCATTTTTTTCGCAATACTTCTTTGCGGCGTGGCTTTTGCCGCGCTCCGCCGTGCCGATCGCCATGCCCAGACTGGACGTCATGGAGCTGTCCGGATCTGAGAGGTCGTCGGCAAGCGCAAAGAATCGGGAGACATTATCGGTTTTTACCAGCACATCGGTATTAACATAGAGCTGATCTGCTGCGGTCTTGTCGTAGCCGGCATCCCGCAGCAGGCCGATAATCTCCGCCTCTTTGCGTTCCCATTCATGGTACGTCTGCCCGCATACTTTCACAATGACGGACTTATCAACCTGCGCAATGTCCGCCGCCTGCCGCATAGACAGGCCGTTCGCCTGCAGCACTGACTGTAAATTTGCACTCATGCTTGTGCCTCCTCTGCGTGCAATGCACGCATAACGTTTGATATGTAGAGTAAATCATCATCATCCATGCGCTCCTCATACGAAAGCATGAACTCCTGATCCGCGTCGCTGATGCGCGTTCCTGCGTGCTGTGCTTTCAGCAGCGCGGTATAGCGTTCCCGTTCTGAGGTATATACTGCCTGATACTGCGGGCGCTGTTTGATTTCGCGGCTGATTTTGACCGCAATCTTTTCTGTCTGCGCGAGTTCCGGTTCCGTTTCCTGCGCCGCGTCCGTTGGCAGCGCGTATGCAGGGATTGCCGCCGCCAGCGTCTCACTTTTCACATAAGGACGGGATACGCTGTTGTCTATAAGTACGCGCCGGCTGCCGGCAGCTTCACGGAACGCTTCGGATGCAGCCTTTATCTGCTGGCGCTTCAGCTGTATTTCACGGTGGAACGCGTCGGCGTCAAACATGTCTATTGCCTGCACCTGATGCAGCACGATTGCCTCTTTGGTACGCGGATCTATGGCGTATACACCCGCGTCAAGGTTATCAGGGTTATACCGCACCTCAACACGCTTTTTATTCAGATTGATAAGGCTGCCGCGATTATGCAGCACCATTTCCTGCGTCAGCGGCGGACCGGCAAAATACTTGCCGTTAAGCCGGATGCGGTCGCCGTTGACTACCGCATAGGTGCGGTTAAAGAACAGATACTCAATATCCGCCGGGTTTAAGAATGTCTGCCGCCAGCCGTTGCGCCGGGCAAGCTCAAGCTCTTCAACAGGGCTGCGTCCCAGCGATGAATGGCGGCGGTTATTGTACTGGTCAACTGCGCGGGCAACCGCAAGAATAAACTCGCTGAACGACAGCATGTATCCGTTCTTTTTCTGCCACGCAAGCCGCCGCGCCGCTTCTTCCTCTTCAGGGGCGCTCAGATTCAATTCCTTTACATACCCGGGCAGACACTGATCACGCAAAAGCTGCTCTAATGTTGAAAAGAAGCGCTCTATCGGTTTAGTCTTTGCATTCTTAACCTGCGCAAATATGCGCCGGTTTTTCTCGTACCACTCCGCGCGGTCTTTTGCATATGCGACGATGCTGCCTTCGTCATCGCGTACGGTATACATGCCGCTTTCGTCATCTTTATACAGGTTTGCAATGTCATCGCCCCAGCGCATTCCGTATGTCTGGAGCTGTTCAACAACGAGATCTGTCCATGCCGAACGTTCTGCCGTACCGTTATCGTTGTAGGTACATTCAAACCGCCCGAAATGTTCCACACCCACGCGCAGCGCCCGTATGACGGTGCTTGCCGTATAGTGCCGGTCAAACGCAAGTCCATAGACAAGCCGTGTGCGCATATCAAGCCAGAGGTAACACTCAGGCCGGAACAGCTTGCCGTTTTCGTCCTCGCACCAGAAGTCAAACCGGTGCTGGTCGCCGACGACAATCTGAAACGGACGCAGCAGACGCAAGTCACGGAGAATCCAGAACTTATTATCAAGCGCCCGGTTCCCGCCGGAAGCATACTCTATAAGCACCGGCGATAAATTGCTCAGGTATTTATAGGCAGATGATTCGCTGCCGATGCGCCAGCCGTGTTTTTGCGCTTCTTCTGCCGTGCGCCGGTATGCGTTGCGCGCCGTGCAGCCTCCCGCTTCACGCCGTGCGGCAAGATAAAAACTGCGCATAAACGCAAGCGCCGCGTCGTCCCACGCAAACAGCTTTCTGCCCTGCGTGCGGCATTTCGGCGCGCCGCCGTCTCCGTAGGTTTTAAGCTCCCTGACATAGCGCTGCACCGTACTGACGGAGATGTCAAATTCTGCGGCAATGTACGCCGCTGCCGCGAGCTTGCCCATGCCGGGGGCTCTCCTGATCCATGAATCATACACAGACCGCTTAAGGCTCAGTTTGGGCGACACACTCAAAAACCGTTCTGCAACGCCCATACGCTACTCCATCACCTCGTATGGCACGGTGCCGCCCGCCGCCTGCACCGCTTCTTCGATGCTGTCGTTAATAACGTCCTTGAGCCGCACAACAAGATTTGCCGCCGCTTTGGCGCGTTCGTTCAAATCGTCTATCTCATACAGAAACTGCGCCACGCTGTCTCCGGCGGCACGCTGCGCGTTTCTGAGCCGGCTGTCTTCTATCTTGAACTTGCTTATTTCTCTGATGCCTTCCCGTGAAAGCATTTCTGTAAAATAATCCCTGGACGGGCGGAACCGTCGTTTGTATTTCAGAAGATTTATCACCGCATCATGCGCCGTGCGCGCCGCGCGGTCTTCCGCCTCCATCCGGCGCATGAGCGCCTCGTCCTCGTCGCACCAGCCTTCGGGATACATTCCCGTCTTTTTATATTCCTGTATGCGCACAAGACTCTCCGCCATCCGGTCCGTTTTTGATTTTTTGTTTTCTATTAAAAAGGTATCCGTGCCGGTCTCCGACAGTTCCGCCGGCACAAAGTTTTTAAGCCGCGCATTGACTGCCCGCCGCGTGTAGCCAATTTCTTCACAGAAATCGCTCCACGTTTTTACCGGTTCGCCTTCGATGTGTTTATAAGAACCGCCGCGGCGTGAAAGCGCCTCCCGCGCGAGATACAGCTCGCGGTAGAGATCTATGTTTGCCTGCGTCCACCTGTGTACAAGCGGGCGGGCGCGCTCAACAGCGGTATCGTAGTCCCAGCTTGATACGGCTATTTCCCAATCGGCTATACGCAATTCATTCATATTGTATCCTTTGCCGGGCATGACCCCGCCCGGCACGGGCTTGATTTAGACAGCTGATTTAAGCATGTCTTTATTGACTTCTTCTGTGTTCGCCTGACAGAAAAAGTCGTCCGTCACTTTGCGCACTGCGTCTACCTGCAGCAGTGCGTCATCGTCCAAAGACGCCATTGCCTCTTTGTCCGGTTCTTCTTTGACTCGGATGCAGTTTGTAAGTCCCATCCGGCGCAGGAGTTCCAGCGTCGTTTTTTTGACGCTGATTTTTGTACTCTTGCGGTATCCGATTGAGCCAAATGACAGGTCAACCGTTTTGCGGTCCCGAAACAGCTCGTCCCGGTTATATTCCGCATACGCCTGTATGCGGCTTGAGGTCTCCGCAATCCGCTTGCGGAGCTCCTCTCCTTTTTTCGCGGCTTCGGTTTTGATTTCCGCTATCTTTTTGTGAGCCTGGGCGTCTATTGCCTCAAGCTCATGTTCCGCAAGACCTATGTCTCGCAAAGCCAGATTAACGTCTTCTAACGATTCGATTTTTCCGCCCTGCGGTTTGATTCTTGTACCCATTGTTTTTCCTCCGGTTTCCTGATATTCTATATGCGTGTTCCTGGCACGCTATGCCGATTTTATTGAGTACAGGAAGACGATACCGTACCCCGGCGCTGATAAGCGCCCTACCCATCAGGTACCATCTGCCCGCACTCATAAGCAGGCCTCTACCGGGCGCAGCGAGTGTTCCCAGAAAAACTCGCTTTCCAACAGCTCTGCGGCTTCGGAAAGCGGAGCTGTTGTTTTGCACTCGGCAAATATGCCGGTGCTTTGTCCGTGCGGGCCGCAGCTGCCCCGTAAAATACCGAGCAGCTGCCAGCCGTCTTTTGCAAGCATATAGACGGAGCTGCCGTCGCGGCTGTTCTCCGTCCAATTCGGACGGCAGCGCACCAGCGTTTTAATTTTCATATTTCCTCCTTGTTGAGTAGTGCCGCGAGTTCTTCTGCGGCCGCTTTTGTTTCAAAGACGCCGCCGGAAAACTCCATGTTTCCACCGTGCATTACCTTCTGTGTATCTATCAGGCGATATACCTGATAGACAAATTTTCCCGTTCCCACTGGGTTTGTCAGAACCCGCCATTCCGATTTCATTTTTTATCTCCTTTGCTATAATTTTTTTGTCAGCAGCTGCAGCGCGATGTCACGCAGCGCAGCTTCTTTGCTGTCTGCTGCGACACATACGCTGTGCTGACGGCTGTTTACGGTAA
>DXHG01000211.1 GCA_019113455.1 Candidatus Treponema faecavium
ACTTTATACCAGACTGCATATTATTGCCGCGGGAGTCGGCGGCGCGCTTTTGGCAGGCGCTCTTGTCTGCGGCGCGTACATAGTGTTTTTTAAGGATGCTCAAGGAGAGCCGCGCGAACAGGCGGCGATGTCAGCCGCCCCTCCGGAGCCGAGCGATGCGCCGCGTTCGCCGGCGTTTACGGACAGCAGGCTCTTTTCGTTTAAGACGTCTCCGGCGCAGCTCGTTTCGTATCCTGCCGATTTTACGGCAGCCTATACGCAGGACGAACTGCAGAACATCACCGTGTACGAAAAATGCAACGAGGCTGTTGTCAACATCAACACGCAGGGCATCAATATTAACCGCTTTCTGCAGCCGGTTCCGTATGAAGGTTCAGGCTCGGGCTCCGTTATCGATGTGCGCGGCTATATCGTAACAAACACGCACGTGATAGACAACGCCTATAAGATTTACGTATCGTTTGCCGACGGTTCCCAGTATGAAGGGGAAGTCATCGGCTCCGACACGGAAAGCGACATCGCCGTCATCAAGATAGATCCGCCTGAAGGAACGATTCTCAAGACGATTTCGTTCGGGGACGCCTCGCAGCTCAAAGTAGGACAGAAGGTTATCGCGATAGGCAACCCGTTCGGCCAGGAGCGCACGCTCACGACCGGCGTTGTCTCAGGCCTCGGCCGGCCGATACAGACGTCTGAAGACACGATTATACGCAACATGATACAAACAGACGCGGCAATCAATCCGGGCAATTCAGGCGGACCGCTGCTTGACACACAGGGCCGCATGATCGGCATCAACACGCTCATCATGTCGGACAGCGGCTCTTCTGCAGGCATCGGCTTCTCGGTTCCGGCAACTACCGCGGTGCGCGTCGTGTCGGACCTTATCCAGTACGGCAAAGTGCGCCGCGGCATTATCGACGCGCGCTTTATTCAGCTTGACCAGAGCATTGCCCGCTCGATCGGGCTTGATATTTCAGAAGGACTGCTCGTGTCAGAAACGGGAGAAGACAGCCCCGCCGAACGCGCCGGCCTCCGCGGCGGCACGCGCCCCGCGCGCTACGGCCTCGGCAGAAACGCGCCCGTCGTGTATCTGGGCGGCGACATCATCGTCGCAATGGACGGCGTGCAGATCGCAACGTTTGCCGAATACCTCTCCGTGCTTGAAAGCAAACGCCCGGGAGATACGGTGCGCGTGTCCGTATACCGCGACGGCGGCATCACAGAGCTTGACATCGTGCTTGGGGAAAGCACATGAGACCGTTTAAGGTTGAATCTGCGTACGAGCCGTCAGGCGATCAGCCTGAGGCAATAGAACGGCTTGCCGCCGGTATCCTGCGCGGCGACCGGTTTCAGACGCTCAAAGGCGTTACCGGCTCGGGCAAGACATTCACCATGGCGAAAATCATCGAACAAGTGCAGCGTCCGACGCTCGTTATCAGCCACAATAAGACGCTTTCCGCACAGCTGTACCGCGAGTTTAAAAGTTTTTTTCCGCACAACGCTGTCGAATACTTTGTTTCGTACTACGATTATTACCAGCCGGAAGCCTATGTTCCCGCACGCGACTTATATATCGAAAAAGACGCGGCGATAAACGAAGAAATAGACCGTATGCGTCTTGCGGCAACATACGCGCTCATGGAGCGGCGCGACGTTATCGTTGTCGCCACCGTATCGTGCATTTACGGCTTGGGTATGCCTGAACTGTACAAGGAAATGCGCGTGCACATAGAGAAAGGCCAGCAGTTCGACATACCGGCGTTCAGCAGGCAGCTTATCAATTTGCAGTACGAACGAAACGACGCCGTGCTTGAACGCGGCCGCTTCCGCGTGCGCGGCGACATTATCGAGGTGTTTCCCGCATACATGGAAACTGACGAGGCGTACCGCATAGAGCTTGACTGGGATCAGGTGGCGCGCGTGTATCGCTTTCATGTGATTTCCGGCAAGATTATCGAAGAACTTGACGAGACAACCCTGTATCCGGCAAAACACTTTGTCGTGCCGCCTGATATGCTCAAAGCCGCCGCAGACCGCATCCGCGCAGAACTTGAGGAGCGCCTTGCCGAGCTGCAATTGCAGGGCAAGCTGCTTGAGTACGAGCGGCTTAAAACGCGCACGACATACGACATGGAGATGCTGGAAGAAATGGGCTACTGTTCTGGCATAGAAAACTATTCCGCGCCGATAGCAAACCGCAAGCCGGGCGAGCCGCCGGACACGCTGCTGCATTATTTTCCCCGCGACTTTCTGTGTCTCATAGACGAGGCGCACGTTACGGTTCCGCAGATCGGCGGCATGTACGAGGGAGACCGCTCGCGCAAGCAGAACCTCGTCGATTTTGGCTTCCGCCTGCCAAGCGCGCTCGATAACCGCCCGCTCAAGTTCGCAGAGTTTTCAGAACTCCTCAATCAGGTGATTTACGTAACGGCGACACCGCGCGCACAGGAGCTCGCGCAGAGCACGCAGGTCGTAGAGCAGCTTATCCGCCCCACCGGCCTGCTTGATCCGGAAGTAGACGTGCGCCCGAGCGATGGGCAGATGGACGACATCTACCGCGAAGTGCGCGAGCGCGTAGACCGCCGCGAACGCAGCCTCGTGCTCACGCTCACAAAGAAGATGGCCGAAGACCTCACTGACTATTTAACCGGGCTGGGGCTTCGCGTAAAATACATCCATTCCGAAGTGGAAACAATTGAGCGCGTTGAAATACTCAAAGGACTGCGCGCCGGGGAGTTTGACGTGCTCATCGGCATCAACCTGCTGCGCGAAGGCATAGACCTGCCGGAGGTGTCGTTTATTGCGATTCTCGACGCAGATAAAATAGGATTCCTGCGTTCGGCAACAAGCCTTATTCAGATAATCGGGCGCGCCGCGCGCAACAGCAGCGGCAAGGTGGTCATGTACGCCGACCGCATGAGCCCTGCAATGCAGGAAGCACTTGAAGAAACGCGCCGCCGCCGTTCGATACAGCAGGAATACAACGAAGCTCACGGCATTACGCCCAAAACCGTATCGAAAGCGATTGAAGACATTCTTGTGCGCCAGGCGGAAGAAAAGAAAGAAAACGTGCGCATAGAAACCGGCGCGCTGCGCCAGGGCGTCAATCTGTTTGTGCCTGCCCAGCGCCGAAAGCTTTTAAAGGCGCTTGAAAAGGAAATGATTGCTCACGCAGACGCACTTGAGTTTGAAGAAGCCGCCGCGCTGCGTGATGAAATAGAAGACATTAAGCGTCAGTTCGGCGCGTAGCCTCCCGCTCCACATCAGCCTCCGAGAGACCATACTGCTCTTCCGGATGGTGTGATGCGTGTCCGGCGGGCTCTATGTGCACCATGATGTCGTACACGTCGGGGATCGCGCACTTTACCGCCGCGGCGGTTCGTTCGGCTATTTCGTGCGCCTGATGCACCGTCATGTTTGCATCAACTTCTATATCAACATCTATGTCCCAGTGATTGGCAATCTTTCTGATGCGCGCGCGGTGCGGATGCGATACGCCGGGCACCGAGCGTATCGCAGCAAACAGCGTGCGGTAAAGCTCATTGTCCGTGTTGCCGTCCATAAGCTCCGTGTTCATCTGGCCAAACAGACTCACCGCGTTTTTTATAATCCACAGGCTCACCGCCAAAGCAATGACGGGGTCAAGCTCAGGCCTGCCGAACAGCTTTGCCGCAGCAATTCCTGCGAGCACGCCCGCCGACATGATAATGTCGTTTTTCATGTTCTGCGCGTTCGCAAGAATCATCGGGCTCTGCGCTTTTTTACCGAGATACCGCTGCACGGCGGCGAGTGCGCATTTGCCCGCGATGGAGACCGCCGCAGCGATAATCACAAGCGGCGATGTGTACTCTGTGTACGAGCCGGTTGCGAGCGCCTGAGCGGACTGGAGCAGCAACTGCGCGCCCGCAAAAAAGATGATGAACGACAAAATCATCGTTGCCGTCGTTTCCGCACGCCCGTGCCCCCATGGGTGCTCCTTGTCTGACGGGCGCGCGATGATGCGGCTCACAGCGACAGCCATGAGCGCAATGCAGACATCTGTCGCCGAGTCTATGCCGTCGCCGAGCACGGCAAGACTGTGCGCAGCGAATCCAATAGAGAGTTTTACTGCAGCGAGCAGCAGATTGCCTGCAAGCGCGATCAGGCCTGCTGCAGCGATGAGCCTGCTCCGTGTGTCAGTATGCGGCGTGTCCATTTGATCTATTGTATGTATACGGGCGGTCATGCGCAAGGACAAACACTTTCTTGACGCGCGGCAAAACAGGATTTACACTAAAGCTATGTTACGACTTTTATTTATCGGCGGCACGGGCAATATCAGCGCCAGCGTAAGCCGCCTGTGTATTCAGAAAGGATTTGAGCTCACGCTCATCAACCGCGGCAAGAGCGGTTCGATTGCGGGCGCGGAGTCTATCGTGTGTGACATAAACGACCGCGCCGCCGTAGAACAGGCGGTGGCAGGCAGGCACTTTGACGCGGTTGTCAACTGGGTCGCGTTCACGCCGGCAGAGATAGAGCGCGATATCGAACTCTTCCGCGGCAGGACGGGGCAGTATGTCTTTATCAGCAGTGCGTCGGTATATCAGAAACCGCCGGCAAACTGCATTGTCACCGAGTCGACGCCGCTTGTGAACCCGTACTGGGAGTACGCGCGCGACAAGATTCAGTGCGAACAGCGGCTCATGCGCGCATTTACTGAGGAGCAGTTCCCCGTAACGATTGTGCGCCCGTCACACACGTACGACACGGTGATTCCGCTTGCCATCGGCGGCTGGCGCGAATATACCGCCGTGCAGCGGATCAAAAAAGGACAGCCGGTTATCAGCCACGGAGACGGAACATCGCTGTGGGTGCTCACCCATTCGCGCGATTTCGCTAAGGGATTCACGGGGCTCCTTGGCAATCCACGCGCACTCGGCAACGCGTTCCATATCACCTCCGACGAGGTGCTCACGTGGGATCAGATATACACCGCGATTGGAGACGCCGTAGGGCGCACGCCCAATATCGTGCACGTGCCGACCGATGTGCTTATTCACGAGGATGAGTATCTTGAAGGCACGCTGCTTGGCGACAAAACATGGAGCGTGATATTTGACAACACCAAGATAAAGCGGCTGGTTCCCTCGTTCGTGTGCGAGATTCCGTTCAATGTCGGCATCAGGGAAACGCTCGCGTGGTTTGAGGCGCGGCCTGAACGCATGGTTATTTCGGAACGCACGAACAGCCTTATACAACGCATCTGCAGCCGCATGGAGCGCCTGCACGTCGACTAGGGCGCAAGCGCGCTTGGCGCAAACGCAGGCGCTGCAAGATTATCGCGGGCGTAAACGTCTGATGCACAAAAAATATACTCGCAATATTCCTCACACAATCTTCAGATATTTCGTTATTCTGCTGATATGCTGCATCATGGCGGTGGCCGTCGTGCTTTACAGCGTAGCTTCGCAGATTCTTGCACAGACAACACGGCAGACATTTCTGGATGCAGTCACATATGTACACAACAGCATAAACGAGCAGTTCAGCATGATACACCGTATGCTGAATTTCTTCTTTGTCTCACCTGAAGTAAAGCAGATGCTGCTGTCCGAATCATTCAGCGACTACGCCTTTCTGAAATCGGCGGAAGGTATAGAGCAGCTTATTCAGAATAATTTTCTCAGTGAGAATTTTCAATATATTACCGAAATTCAGCTGTTTGCCGGAGAAAAATCTATTTATACGTTTTATCAAAGTTCTGCCGCGCTGCTGTACAGCAGCGCGCTTGTCAGCTCCGAAGAATTTCGGTCGCTGCCTGCGCAGAACGGCAAACCTGTCTTTATCACCGATACGGAGCGTTTTTTAACGCAGCCGCCGGTGCATGACAGTCAGCCGCCGGTAATTATTCTGCGCACAATCAAGGACGCAGCGTATATGGCTGATATTGGCAGCGCTGCCGTCTGCCTTGATCCTGAAATATTCGAGAAGTATTTGATGCCCGCACAGCAGAGCGAACACATAAAGATGTATATAGCGGACGGCAGCGGCGTCTGCGTTGCAGGGACTCCGTTCCAGATATACGGCGATATAGGCAGCGTGCAGCAGAAAACGGTACGTTTTGATCAAAAAGGCGCTTTTATCGCTGCTGTTCCACTGCCTGCCTCAGGCTGGATATTGTTTGCACAGCTTTCGTCTCCTTTTTGGCAGACCGCCGGAACGTCTCTGCTCGCGCTCGGCTGCATTGTGATTGTATCGAGCGTTATTATTGCGTTTCTGCTGTGGCGCAGGCTGTCGGGAATGGTGCTTGAGCCGGTTGGCATGGTGTCCGAAGCGCTTACGCAGCTTGTAGGCGGTACGTTTATTCCTGTCAGACAGCCTGACAAACGCACCGATCCGAGCGCACGCGAACTTATTTCTAATTTTAACTACATGGTCGAACGGCTCCAGCAGCTTATCGATACCAATATCATACAGACGGTCGCCGCAAAAGAAGCGGAATACAAAGCGCTGCAGGCGCAGATAAATCCGCACTTTTTATACAATACGCTTAATTCGATACGCTGGATGGCGATTATCAGCAAGGCGGATAATATAAAACTGATGACGGAGGTACTGGTGCGGCTGCTGCGGAACACACTGAAAAAAGCGGACGAATTCAGCACGATTGCAGAAGAACTGGCAAACGTACGCGATTATATTTTTATTGAACAGATCGCATATCATTTTAAATTTACTGTCGATTATGATATTCCTGATCAGTGCCTTTCGTCCTCTTGCATTAAATTCCTGCTGCAGCCGATTGTGGAAAATGCCATTCTGCACGGGCTGGGAGAAAAAGAGGGCTCTGGCTGTTTGAAAATTTCGGCGCAGCTGCTTGAGCAGGATGCGGTTCCGGTGATACAAATTAGTATATTTGATGACGGCGCGGGTATTGATTCGGAAATACTGAACAACAAGCAGTTTTCCGGTATCGGCATTCATAATGTTGAAGAACGCATAAAACAGGTATACGGAAGCCGATACGGGCTGTCCATTCAAAGTACAAAGGGTGAATATACGGAAGTGATTATAACTATTCCACAGCAGAGAGGCGCCCATGAATAAGCGCAGGCTGCTGATTGCCGACGATGACGCGCTTGCCCGTATCGGCATCAGGACGCTGATTCCGTTCGGCGATTTTGGCTTTACCGATATAGAAGAAGCGGCGAACGGAATCGAGGCGTTTGAGAAAGCGTTCTCGTTTAAGCCGGATCTGATTCTGACGGATATTCTGATGCCCGGCTTGACCGGAATTGAGCTGATACACAAGTGTCATGAAGCCGGTATGCAGACAAAATTTATTGTGCTTTCTTCTCATGAGGATTTTAACTATGTGCGTGAGGCGCTGAAATCAGGGGCGTCAGACTATATTCTTAAAACGGAATTGGAGAAAAAAACGTTTTCACGTGCAGTAAGCCGCATTTTTACTGTTGCGCCTGAGTCGGAACTGAATACGGCGCACACGGAAAATATTCAGGAACGCAAAATACGCGAGCTTCTCTTTCAGCAGGAAGAACTTGATGACATACAGATAGCGCAGGCTGAAATGCTTTTAGGGAAACAGACCAGTCTTTTTATCTCAATGATAGTGAAGATTGTATCCGATAAGCTGCCGTCGGCTGAACATATACAGGATGAGCTCGAGTCTCCCGCGCGCAACGTGTTTCGGGAGTTGCTTCGCGGTTATGCCGGCAGCGCGTGTGTCTATATCGGCGGCAGGACGTTTTTTATGTATGTGCCGCTCGATATTTACCACCTTGCGTTTGCCGAAGTTAAAAAGTATATCGATCAGCTTGCGCAGAATATGCAGAACATGATGTTTTTTACGGCGAACGCCGCCGTTTCGGCGGGAGTCAGCGATATTCATTCTTCGCTGAGAACATTGCCGCAAGCGTTTGTCGAAGCGCAGAACGCGGCAAATAAGGCGCTGCAAAAAAAAGAACCAGTCTGTTATGCCGGTTCGGATAGGCCTGTGCAAAACGCCCATGGCGAGCACAGCGCGGAAAGCAGCATTGCATGCCTGACGAAAGCGTTTCAGTCGCTGAATGCGGAACAGATCCGACTGATCTCCGAACAGCTGCTCGTGCAGCTGGAAAATGAGGCGATATATACGCCGCAGCGGATGCAGAGTATCTGTTATATGCTGATGCTGGCAGCTCAGAACTTTGTGCAGAATTTGACGATAGACCCTGCTGTTATATGGAACAGATTAGATGCGACCGGCTCGCATATGCTTGCGGAACAGCAGATTCTCATGCTGCGCACACATGACGAATATCTAAACTGGTGCAGAAACTTATGCAGGGAACTGCAGTATATCCTAACGCCGGAAGAATCTGCCGTAAAGAAAATCATCGAAGCTAAGAATTATATCAAGCAGCATTATGCTGAAAATATTACGCTCGACATGGTTGCCGCAGAAACGGGCTTTTCACCGGGATGGTTCAGTAAAACATTCAGCAAGATAACGGGCAATAAGTTTATTGATTATGTAACGTTTGTCCGTATTTCTAAGGCAAAGGAATTATTAAAGACGACTCAGTATAAGGTACTTGCGATTGCGGAAATGGTCGGGTACGACAATACGACGTATTTCAGTTACTTATTTAAAAAAGAAACGGGTATGACTCCGCAGGAATTCCGGCAGCAACCGCAAAATTCTTAAATTGGAAACAAAAAAACAATAGTTTTTATATTACGGTAAACAGGTTCCTTTTCTTATAAAGAAAAAAGTGAAAATATATGCTTTTTTCTTTATTTACAAATCACCGCCGGCGGCATGATACTACCGTACAGAGTTTATCTTTCGTTGGAGGTTCAGATGAAAAAGATTTTAGCTGGTTTGCTGCTGCTGTCTGCAGCATTTGCTTTTGCCGGCGGCAACAAAGATTCCGCCGCTGAAGAAAGCGGCGTAACGACGCTCAGCTTTATTAACTGGGGAAGCGCAGAAGAAGCAACGATGGCGGCTT
Organism: Candidatus Treponema faecavium; assembly: GCA_019113455.1. Classification (GTDB taxonomy): domain Bacteria; phylum Spirochaetota; class Spirochaetia; order Treponematales; family Treponemataceae; genus Treponema_G; species Treponema_G faecavium. The sequence goes on from DXHG01000211.1 coordinate 8,994, forward strand.
TTAACGCTATGATTGCAGATTTTGAGCAGAAAAACCCTGATATCAAAATTGACAACTGGGTGGTGCCGTACAATCAGATGTTTGACCAGTTGCTTATCCTCAATGCAGGCGGGGAACCGCCCGATGTCGCGCAGCTGCACGGAACATGGGTAAGCGCGCTGCAGAATGCCGGAGCACTTGCGCCGCTTGATTCACTGCTGCCTCAGAACGTGCAGGATGATTTTTACCCGCAGGTTAAGGAAGGTCTTATTTACAACGGTCAGCTGTATGCGGCTCCGTGGTCGCCGAGTCCCGTTGTGCTTTACTATAATAAAACGCTGCTGAACAAGGCAGGATATACAGAACCTCCCAAAACAATGGAAGAATTATTTGTAATGGCAGAGGCTGTAGCCAATCTTGGCGCCGACGAATCAGGCAACACTATTTATGGCGTCGGCATCCAAAGCAAGAAGCTGAACAGCTCCGGCTTTTACTTTCTGCCATTTATTTGGGATAAAGGCGGGGACTTAACAGATGAGACGGGCAACGTCGTTATCAACAGTGATGCAACAAAACAGGCGCTTGCTGAGGTTAAAGAGCTGTTTGATAAGAATATATCTCCTGTCGGCCTTGAAATAAAAGATTTACGCACACTGTTTGCTCAAGGGTTGCTCGGTTTTACTTTTGACGGCGATTTCGGCTATGCGACATTCCTTGCGCTGAGCCCTAAAGGTCAGGCGTTTGCCGATGAAATCGGCATTGCTGTAATGCCAGGAGAACCCGGTAATATGAACGGTTTCTTTATTGAACATAATCTGGGAATTTTTGAAAAATCAGAAAAGAAAGAAGCCGCGGCCCGCTTTGTCGCGTATCTCAGCAGTCCTGAAGCAATGGCTATTTACAACGCGAACAATGGGAATAAGACACCGGCGCGCTACAGTGTAGAACAAATACCGTTCTATTCCGCGCCAGAAAATGCGCATATGCGGCAGTTTATTACTGCAATGCAGAATTCACGGCCGCTGCCGCAGAAGAATCCTGGCTTTGTCGCCGCGATGGAAGAAATTGCTGAAGGTATTCAGAGAGTCGGTATCAATAACGAGTCTCCAGACACAGTAGTTCCTGAAATGGCGGAAAAAATTATACGGATTTATTCTGAACAATAAACCGTACAGGACAGGCGCTCCTTTCCGCAATAAAAAGGCAGCGCTTGTCCTGCGAAGAGCTTTGCTCTTTTATTACGTAAGGGATATGCTATGAAAAATACGATAGCCATTAAGGAACATAAGCTTTCTACGCACCAGCAGGATACAATATTCGCTGTGCTGTGCATTCTACCGGTATTTATAGGTTTGTCTTTCGTTGTATTTGCGCCTATTATTCAGGCTATTTGGATCAGTTTTCATAAATACCGAATATCAAGCAGCGCGCCGCCGGTATGGAATAATTTTCAGAATTATATTCAAATGTTTCAGGATGGAACAGCGCTGGCATATTTTACTAATACACTGATTTTTATAGCAGGCGTTGTCATTACACAGGTTATCCTTGCGTTTATGATAGCCCTTTTGCTTAACAGCAATATCCCGGGGCAGAAAGCGCTGCGGGCAGTTTTTTTAATTCCGTGGACGATTCCTTCTGTTGTTACGGCGCTGCTGTGGACATGGCTGCTGCAGCCGCAGTACGGAGTGCTCAACTATATTTTTCATGCGCTGGGTTTTCAGGAAGAACTGAATAAACTATGGGTACAGGATCCCCAGCTGGCAATGGTCAGTGTGATTATCGCCTGTGTATGGAGGCAGACGCCGTATATGATGATTATGCTGCTTGCCGGTCTTCAGTCTGTACCGCAGGACCTGATTGAAGCGGCAAAAATCGACGGCGCATCAAAAGTCAGCATTTTTAAGAATGTTGTGCTGCCGTCTATCAGGCCGGTTCTTGATACATCGATTGTTGTCGCCATCATAAATAACTCGCAGATGTTTGCTATTATTTATAATATGACAGCCGGAGGGCCTATGATAAATACAACGACCGTATCTGTTGCGGCATATAAGCTCGCTTTTATTAATTTTGACTTTGGGGCTGGTTCCGCTATAGGAGTACTCTGGCTCGTGTTTTTAAGCGTTTTTGTTTTTTTCTATAAGAAATACTCTGATAAGAATCTCAGTTCATATATCTAAGAAAGGAGACCTCATGAAATCATCAAAACTGACGTCTTTCATCTTCCGGTATATATTATTGGTCATACTGCTTGTGCTTTTTATTTTTCCGGTATACTGGATGGTTGTTTCTTCTTTTCAGAACAATACGCAGCTCATGTCGTTTCCGCCGAAATTCTTCGGGCAGAACGGAACACTGCAAAATTATGTGCATATTCTTTCGCAGTCAAAATTTATCGGATACTTTAAAAACAGCGTTATTGTTTCTTTTTGTTCCGTACTGCTCAGCATGGTTGTATCGGTATTTGCCGGCTACGCATTTTCCCGCTACGAACTGCCGTTCAAAAATATCCTGATGGCATCAATTCTGAATATTCAGATATTTCCCGTGACTGTAATCATTATTTCGCTGTTTACGTTTTATACAAAGCTGCACCTGCTTAATACGTACCGCGGTTTAATACTCGCGGATATTATCTATACGCTTCCGTTTACCGTGTGGTTTCTTAAATCATTCTTTGACACTATTCCTAAATCGATAGACGAAGCTGCAAAAATAGACGGCTGCGGACGGCTGAAAGTGTTGCAGGCAGTCATTCTGCCGCTCATCAAACCAGGGCTCATCGCAATTGCTATTTACACATTCCTATATTCATGGGATGATTTTGTATTTGCGCTGACGATTATGCGCACAGAATCCATGAAAACGCTGCCGCTCGGCATTGTTCAAAGTTTTATGGGTGAATATGTGCATGACTATGCGGGTATGATGACGCTTTCTGTTATTTCTTCTATTCCGGTTGTGGCTGCATTTTTGTTCACGCAAAAACATATGATTGCAGGGCTCACCAGCGGAGCGGTCAAAGGATAATGCAAAGCTGCACTGCGTCAAACCACACAGTGTTTTGTATCAACTGTTATTTTAAGGAAAAACAATGAAACCAAATATTGTATTGATTCTGATAGACGATATGGGGTGGAAGGACGCTTCTTTCTGCGGCAGCTCTTTTTATGAGACACCTAACCTCGACAGCCTCGCAGCACAGGGTATGCAGTTTACCGAAGCGTATGCGTCTTGTCCGGTGTGTTCCCCGTCACGGGCAAGTATTCTGACCGGCCAATATCCGGCACGCCTTGGCCTCACAGACTGGATAGATATGGAGGGGAATTATCATCCGTGTACAGGCAGGGTTATTGATGCGCCGTATGTCAAATGCCTTGAGCTGCATCACCGCACAGTTGCAGATGCGCTGCGTGAAAACGGCTATCATACATGGCACGTCGGAAAATGGCACTTGGGCGCACCGCAGTATTATCCCGAATACCATGGATTTGAAAAAAATATCGGCGGCTGTTCCTGGGGACATCCGCATAATGGCTATTTTAGTCCATACGGTATTGAAACGCTTCCCGAGGGATCAGACGGCGAGTATTTGACAGACCGGATAACTGACGAGGCAATACGGCTGATTAAAACTGCTGATAATGCGCCGTTCTTTTTGAATCTGTGGCATTATGCAGTGCATATTCCGATTCAGGCGCCGCAGACGCTCATCGATCGATTTGCAAAAAAAGCTCATGATATGGGACTTGATACGCAGCAGGCAATTATTGCAGGAGAGCATTTTCCCTCAGATCAGAAACACCATCTTCGTGTACAGCGGCGGGTGATACAGTCAGATCCCGTATATGCTGCAATGCTGTTTAATCTGGATTGGAATATAGGCAGACTTATTGACTGCCTGAAAGAAACCGGTCAGTATGAAAATACGCTGATTATATTCACTTCAGATAACGGCGGTCTGTCTACGGCAGAAGGATCTCCGACTTGCAACCTCCCCGCGGCGGAAGGCAAAGGGTGGACATACGACGGCGGTATTCGAGTACCGCAATTTGCCGTATGGCCCGGCGTCATTCCGGCCGGCAGCACATGCTGTACGCCGGTAACAAGCACCGATTTTTATCCGACATTCCTTGAAGCTGCGGGACTGCCGCTGGAGCCAGAGCATCATCTTGACGGCGTAAGCATGATGCCGTTGCTGATGCAGCAGGGAGACTTTGAACGAAACACAATTTTTTGGCATTATCCGCATTACGGAAATCAAGGCGGCCATCCGTCTGCGGCGGTACGCTGCAAAGAATGGAAGCTGATTGAGTTTTTTGAAAACGGGCATATCGAATTATATAATCTGAAACACGATATGGAAGAAAAGCACAACGTTGCGGCTCAGTATCCCGAACAGGCTCAGGAACTGCAGAACCTGCTTCATGCGTGGCAGAAATCGGTAGAAGCGGCGTTCCCACGAAAAAATACCGCAGATCATTCTGATGGTACAAACAGCGACTGAAAACACCGCCATATCTCCCCGCGCTATCATTCCATCATGCGCGCATCGAACTCGTCTGACTCGCCGCTCCAACAGACAGCGCCTGCACGCATCATGATAATGCGCGAGCACACATACCGCGCTTCCGCGAGGTCGTGCGTTACCATGATGCCGGTAAAGCCCGTACTGCGCTGCATGGCAAGCATATCCTCGGCGAGCCGTTTGCGGAGTGGCGCATCAAGCGACGAGAACGGCTCGTCAAAGAGCACAAGTTCGGGCTGCATGATAAGCGTGCGCGCAAGCGAGACGCGCTGCGCCTCCCCGCCCGAAAGCGATTCAGGCCAGCGGCGGGCAAAACCTGCAAGACCGAATCGTTCAAGAAACAGTTCCGCCCGTTCCCTGCTTTCCTTCTTCTTTACTCCGGCGCAGCGAAGCCCGTAAGCCACATTGTCTATGACGCGCATGTGGGCAAACAGCGCGCCGCTCTGGAACACCATGCCAATACCGCGCTTATGCGGCGGCACGCCGGTAAGTTCCCTGCCTGCCAGCCGTACAGACGCGTCCGTGTTGTCGGGTGCAAGGAGTCCGCTTATCATGCGCAGCACCGTCGATTTGCCGCTGCCTGAAGGCCCGACAATCGCCGTAAACGAGCCGCGCGCCGCCTGCGCTGAAAACGCTACCTGTATCGAGGCGCGCTGTTTACATAAGCGGCTCGCCGAAAAATACGAATCATCTGCCATCATGTTGTTCCTTTTGTTTCAGCCGCCGAGGCGAGCCGATGCGGTCTCCCGCGGCAAATACCGCCGCCGCGAACACGCCGAGCAGTACGCCGCACACGCACGCCTGCGGCAGGCGATACGAGCCGGCAAGGCGGTACGTGTACAGCGCGAGCGTATCAAAGCGCGGAATGGCCAGTATAAGCGGCAGGCTCGCATCTCCGCAGGAAAGCGCAAAGCAGAAACAGAACGCAGAAATGCAGCTGCGCGCCGCCGCCGGCACAAAGACGCGGAACACGGTATCAAACCGCGACGATGCCAAAAGCCGCGCTGCGTCTTCGGTGTCGCGCGGGATGCGCGCCGCCGCGGGCGCAATCTGGCGGAGCGCGAGCGGCCAGTAGAGCGCCGCCTGCGCGAGCACGAGCGTTGCCGGTGTGCCGCGTCGGATGAGTATCGTAAAGCCGAACCCGATAATAACTGACGATACCGCAAGCGGCAATATCGGAAGCGTGCGCGCAAGCACGCCGGCGCACCGCCGCTGCACGGCAAACGCATACACGGCGCCTGCGGCGGTGGCAAGCAGCGCCGAACAAAACGCCGTGATAAGCGTATTGCGCACTGCCGTGTAAAAGCCGCCGCGCGCAAACACACGGACAAATGCATCGAGCGAAAACTGCGGCAGAAAACCGTCGTGCAGCTGTCGGTAGCCTTCCTGCGCGGCAAACGCATTGAACGCAACTGAGGCAAGCGGCGCAATAAAAAAGAAACACACGCACGCAAACAGTATAAACGCTCCGGCGCGCTCCCCCGTTCCGGAGAGGCGGCGGCGCATATGCGCAGCTGCGTCAAACAAAAAGCCCGCGCTCCGTTCCGTCCTTGATGACAGCGCGGCGTACGCGGCGGCAAAACAGAGCGCCAAAAGCGTCTCGGCTGCGGCAAATGCCGCGGCGCTTTCAAAGTCGATTGCGGTGCGCGCCGCCTGGTATATCTGCACTTCAAGCGTAGAGCCGCCTGCTGCGCCGAACAGCAGCACAATAATGAAGCTGAAAAAGCAGTACAGGAATACTAAAAGGCTCGCTGACAGTATGGCTGGCAGAAGCTGCGCGAGCGTTATCGTGCAAAAGATGCGTACACGGCCCGCGCCAAGGAGCGCCGCGGCTTCCGCTTCGGCGCGCGGCAGCCGTTCCCATACGTCGGCAACGGTGTGCATGATAAGCGGAAAATTGTAAAATCCCTGCACGAGCACAAGCCCCGTAAACGAATACAAAAATGTGAGCGGCGGCTCTGTAAAACCGAACAGCTGCATAAGCAGGCGGTTTGCCGTTCCCTGCATCCCGAAAAACATCACGAACCCGAGCGCCATTAAAAGCGGCGGCAGACAGATCGGTATGGGAGCAAGCGCCGATAAAAACCGCCGCAGCGGAAAGTCGCGACGGCTCACAAAAAAGGCAGCCGGAAGACCGACGGCAAGCGCCGCAAGCGCAGAAGCTGCCGCCTGCCGCACGGTGTATAAGGCGGCGGTACGGACTTTGTCTGACAAGAGGAGCGCCGCAGCATCCCGTACTGTGAGCGTTCCTGCAAACAGCGGACTGAACGCAGCGGCAAGCGCGAGCACAAAACACGCGCAGAGCACCGCGAATACAGCAAGCGCCGCCGATGCGGCAAGCGCGTACACGGTGCTGACCGGAGACAGCCGCCGCTGCTTCATGACGGCAGCAGATTACTGCGCAAGCAGCTGCATGACCGCCTCCACTGCCTGCGGCAGCGCTTCGGGGTCGGCGGCAAGCTGCTTATGCGCCGCAGGCGCGCCTGCCTTGTATGAATCGGGGAGTTCAACGTGTTTATTTACCGGATACATCCACTGCGTCAGCGGCAGCACGTTCTGCGCTTCTTCGCTTATGAGAAAATCGATAAACGCCTGCGCGCCCGCCCTGTTTGCCGCTCCTTTAAGGATACCGGCTCCTTCAATCTGATACGGATGGCCTTCGTCAAATATCAGCGCCTGAAACTGATCTCCTTCCCCGTATTCCAGGTGATACGCGGGACTTGTCGTATAGCTCACAACAAGCGGCGCTTCTCCCGACGTAAAAAGGCCGTAGCCGGTGCTCCAGCCGGGAGCCATCGTAAGGATATTAGGCTTGAGCTCCCGCCAGTAATCAAGATACGCGTCTCCAAACACGCACAGCGTCCACGCGACAAAGCCGAGCCCCGGCGTACTCATGCGCGGGTCAAGGAGAATGAGTTTTTTCTCATATACCGGATCAGTCAGATCCTCAAGGCTCTGCGGCGCGGGAAGTCCTGAACTGGTATCGAAAATAATGGCAAAATCGCTCCAGTCATACGGAGTCAGGTGCCCCGTCTTGTCAAAAAGCAGCCAGCTGTCGGAAACAACCGATTCAAGCGCCTGAGGCCGGTACGGCTCAAGCACATCAAAAGCAAGCGCCTGAGGCAGCAAATTATTGTCGACGCCTATGATAACATCCGCCTGCGGCGCGTCTTTTTCAAGCACGGCGCGCGAAAGCACCTGCGCCGCATCTCCGGCGTCAATCAGCGTGCAGACATAGCCGGTGCGCTCCTCAAAGAGCCGTGCAAGCTCAGGCCCCGGCCCCCATTCGGACACAAACGAGTCGTAGGCATATACGACTACTTCGTTCTGCCGCTGTTCATTTGCATCGGCAGCCCCTCCCGCGTACAGCGGCGCCAAAAGCGCCGCCGCGCACATAAGCGCAATATGCAGTTTCATGCCGTATTCCTCCGTGTCAGATAAAGCGCTGCGGCGGCGTTACGACCCAGAACGCCTTCAGCTCCGTGTCTCCTGTATTCACGAGCGTGTGCGGAGAAGACGCAGAAAACGAAATGCTGTCCCCCTGATCAAGGTCATACACACGAGACTCATACTGCAGCTGCGCCTTTCCCTGTATAATCACGCCCAGCTCCCGCCCCAGATGCCCGTATGAACCGCGGTGCGTATGTCCTGCCGGCGGAATACAGACAAGGTACGACTCAAGCGCATGAACGCCGTCTTTTTCCGTCGGCTGCGCAAGTTCCTCGTAGCGGACTTCGTCTTCTTCTATGGAGCGCCGTTCGCCGGCGCGGATAACCTGCACCGGCCGGTCGCGCCGGTATTCTTCAAACAGGAATTCCAGATTTATATCAAGTACATCCGCAAGCGCAAGCAGCGTGTCTATTGCCGGCGACACGCGGTTGCGCTCTATCTGCGAAACGAGACTTTCGCTTACGCCGGCGCGCTGGGCAACGACTTTCAGCGTATAGCCTTTGCGTTCCCGCACCGTGCGCAGCTTTTCTCCAAAACGGTAGGGAACCTTTTTCTGCTGCGTCTGTTCCATTCTGTATGTTACTCCTTGCTTTCCTCGAATATAAAGCGCAGAAAATGGTCTTCAAGCGTGTTGTGCGGACCTTCAAGACCGAGGCGCTTGCGCGCGCGGGCGTTGTCGCGGCGTATGCTGTACGACATGTAAAAATCGCGCAGGTCGGAGCTCAAATCAATTTTTACCGGCTGTCCGAGGAACGCCGATATCTCATCGCGCCCAATTGCGGCAACACCGCGCTCACGCAGATTCTGCTTCAATTTGATAATCTGTTCGTACGACAGCCCGAACAGAAATTCTTCCATCGCCTGCGACACATCCTTGTCCGCAAGCCGCATTTTTAAAAACTTGTTCCAGCTTTCACCCATCTGAATGGAAATGAGCAAAAGCTCGCTTGTGCCGACCATCGTGCCGAACGCGGGTGCGAGCGTCCGCCGTGCTTCCCAGACTTCGCGCAGCACCGGCGCGATATCTACGATATTTTGATCCCAGCGGTGTTCCCACAGCACAATCAGCGATTTTGCGATGCGGCGGCGTATATCGATATGAATCGAAGTATTGTTGATAAGATCCAGATACACGTCCTCTGCCATCATCGTAAAGAGCAGTCCCATCGTCGTGTCTTCAAACTGCTTGACGTCTTCGGCATCAAGACCGAACGCTTCAGCAAGCCGGCACATAGAAGAAAAGGTGTGATACTTGACAATCAGAAAGCCCTTGCCGAGCGTCGCTTTTGACGGCAGGTACAGTATCTTGTCCCCGTCAAGGTGCTTCACGAGCGATTCAACGAGCGTCGTCTGCGTGCGTTCTTCGCCCATGATCATCTGGCGCTGGAGCAGCGACGGAAAATACGCGATGCTTTCGGCAAGGCGGCGCATATTTTCGATGCGCGTCTGCAAGTCGTCAAACGTTTCCATCGACTTTTCCATAAGATGCGCGAGCAGCATATTGATAAGCGTCTGCTCGTGCTCGGTGAGCACAATAATATTGGTAGAAAATCCGCTGTCTGCCCCTGAATCGGCGGCACCGCCGTAAAACTCAGACAGATCAACCGTTTCAAATGTCAGATTGTTGTCCTGCGAAGTATCCACAATACGCAAGTATACCATACTTGCCAGGAAAACGCCAGAAAGTTTTTACCGTCCGCAAGGGCACACCTCAACTTACCATAGCCTGCAAGTTAACTTGCCAAGACTTGCAAGTCAACTTAACGCGGCGGCGCAGTCAATCTGCGGCGCTGCTGTTTGTCATCCGGCTGCCGCTCCGCCCAAACAGAGCGCGTACTATTGTACCATATTTTATAACACACAAAACTGCCCGACACCAATTTTAATACGGCATAGACGGCAAAACCGGCATCTTTTTGTTATTTCAGCGCTATATATACAGAGTATGGAGGTATATATGCACACACATCGTTTTCCTTTATTCAAGCGCGTCTGCGCCGTGCTTTCCTGGTGTCTGGCTGGCGCTGCCGTGTGTATCGCAAGCACGGTCGCCGCGGCGGCGACGGCGTGCGCAGTGCGCGAACCGGCGCTTGTCTGGGTATCAGGAGATTTCAGTATTCCTGAGCTTGCATACTGCGCCATGACGGACGCGCGCACGATTGAAATGGGGTTTTCAAAACCGGTCTCCGTGAACGCAGTGCTCTGCAGCGCTGACGGCAGCAATGCCGAAAGCATACAGGCACACACCGCCGAAACGCCGTCTGCACAGACATATGTCGCCAGGATGCAGACGTCAGCCTCCGCGGCGGCGGGCGAGCCGTACCTGCTTCACGGCGAAGCCGAGGACACTAACGGAAACACGCTTTCGTTTTCTGTTCCCGTAACCGGATACAACGGCCGCGTTCCGCTTTTGGTATTAAGCGAAATACGCACAGCATACACAAAAGGAAAAGTGGAATTTGTCGAGCTGTACGCCGTAACGTCAGGCAATCTTGCAGGCATCACGCTGTTCAGCGCCTATGACGGACAGGCGGACAGCTATCAATTCCCCGCAGCCGAGATACAGGCAGGGGAATACATCACGCTGCATATGCGCGCGCTTGAAGACGGCTGCATCGATGAAACAGAAGCGGATCTCAACGCGGCGACAGCGGGCGAGGCGCTCGCGGACGCGCGCGATTTCTGGGTGCAAAACACGTCTGCCCGCATAGGAGACTCTGACATTCTTTTACTGTATAATGATTTTACCGGAGAAATTATTGACTGCGCAGCATACAGCGAGTCAGAAAAAACCGACTGGAAAAATGACGCGATGCGCCGTGCAGCAGAGGAGGCACATGCTGCGGGCATGTGGCCGTCCGCGGCGGTTTCAGGCGCGCTGTGTTCTGACGGCACAACGCCGACACGCACAATCTCGCGTCAGAATATCCCGGAAATAGCACAGCGCGGCGGCTACGATCCCGCCGCAATGAACGGCCCCGGCTGCTGGATGGTAACCGCGACAAGCACGGCGAGTCCCGGAAAACCGAATTCGGACAAACCGCACATCGCGTCAAAATAACACGCCGCGGCACGGTAATCCAGGCGCGGCAGGCAGGCGGTTCACACAGACGCGGCAATAAAACGAGGCACTGTATATGGAATATGAAGTTAAACGGCTTACGCTATTTGAACCGCTTGTGTTTGCCATTATAAAGCAGCACGGCAGCGCGCAGGGCACAGACGCGCCGCAAGAAGAGCTCTTCATGTATCGAACGGCGGTAACAGAGCGCGACATGAATCCCGACCGGAACCGGTATCTCACGGACGAAACCTACTGCGGCACGGCTGTTTTGCCGCACTGTGGCACACAATGCACGTCTGCCGCGCAGCAGACGCGCATTG
>DXHG01000212.1 GCA_019113455.1 Candidatus Treponema faecavium
CCGCAGGCGAAGGCCCCGCCGAAAGCACGGGCGAAGACGCTCTCCAGGCGGCCGAGCAGCCTGACAGCGCAAAAAGCGCCGCTGCTGTGGTTACCGCCGATGACTGGCTGCTGTTTGACGCGCTGTGGAACGGCGTGTCCGGCGCGCGCGGGCAGTCTGAACTGCTTGAAACGTTTCTGAAAGACAAAGAGTCTGCCGCAGAATCTCCGCGGCAGGTCTATTACGAGTATCTGGCAGCCGTGTTGAGCGGAGGGTATGGGTTTGAGCGCGGCGTGCATGAACTGCTGCTTGCCGAGTGTCTGTGGTATGTGTGCTTTGCACGTCCGGCATATAATCTGTCAATACCAGCGCTTGACGCTGCTGCCGATGCGTTTTTGTCGAAGGAAGGGCTTGCCTTGCTGCCTGCCGGTGCCTGCGCGTACCGGTTCATGTCTTTTATGCTCGATACGTTTCCGGATACGGCCGCGGCGGACGGGCTTCCGTTATCGGCTGCAGCGCAGTTTGCGGTTCCTGACTCGGCGGCTCCTGCAGCTGCGTCGATTGACTGGCTTGCACCGCGGTTTGTGCAGGCGGCCTCGCGTGCAAAGCTGCTTGCACAGCAGATAACCGCTGCCGCTGATAAGACGGCGGTAGTGCAGGGCGTAATTTCAGATATAAGCCGGGACGCCGAACTTTTGTATGTGCTGTATACAGATGAAGCATATGGACATGTCTGGCAGCTGATAACCGGCGTGATGCAGGCGCAGCATATGCCGCCGCCTGAACGTGCGGTGCTGTACGGGCAGTGCCTGTCGGTGATTATCGAGTCGAATCTGCTCTGTGCCGAATACGGCATACCGCTTGAGCGGGTGCTTCCTGACAGAGCGTGCGCTGCATGGCAGCAGATAATGCAGTCGACGTTTGCGCTTGCCGCGCTTGATACGAACGAGATAGAAAACCTGCTTGCGCAGTTATCGTTTATCAATCTGGCGGTGCCGGTATATGCAAAGCGTGCCATCGGGCTGCTGCAAAGGAACTAGAACGCGATGAATACGGCTCCCAAAAAGAATTTCGCGGCAGCGGCGCTGCTGTGCACAGCAGGAATACTGCTGCTCGTATGCGCTGCTTTGCTCGCGCTGTACCGCACGCAGAAAGCTCCGGCGTTTAACGCCGCCGTCGATGCGCTGCTTGCTGATACGGTTGTGCCTGCCGAACCGCCTGCCGCTCCTGAAAGACCCGCGGGCGCTGAGCTGCGGGATCTTGTTCCGCAGTTTATCGGCCGCACGGACACGGTTGTTACGCTTGACAAGGCGGTGTTTCCGCGTACGGCCGGCGCATACAGCTGTACGCTGGAAGACGACGGCTATACGCTGGTGTGTCTGCGCACCATGCCGGAAACAGCCGGAGCGCGCAATATCGTGCAGCGGCTGCTGAACATGAGCGCGCCGCGCGTTCCCGCAGAAACGCAGGAAATATGGCGGTATTCTGCAGATTATCCTATTGTGTGTACGCCGTGCTTTGGCGCGGATTCGGTTGTCTTTATCACGGCGGAACCGCGCCTTGTTGTGCTTGATTTGGATGACGGAACGGCAGGACAGTCTGTGCCGTGTCCGGTGTATCCCGCATCTTCTGCGCTGCTTGCGGAACAGGTGTACTATTTTGACGGCCGGAACGGAGACCGGTACGCGTTCAGTTTTTCGGACACGGAGGCTGACAGAGCGGCTGCTTTTTCGATTGCGGAAGCACCTGACACCGTGATGCGGCTTTCGGATATTGCATCACCAAACGAAGCGTTTGCCGACTCGCTTTCTTCTCAGCTTTCGCAGTGGCTTTCTGCTGAGCCGCCGCAGGAACCTTCCGCGATAGAGCCTGTTTTGCTTTCAGCTGCGGGCGAAGCGGCATCGCTTCGGTATGCGGAGTATGACATTGCGGTGTTTTCTCCTGAGGAGCAGGGAATATACACCGTCGGTTTAAGCGACGCGCAGGGAATGTGGAAGCAGCAGCAGGCTGCCGCCGCTGTGTTTACGCGTGATGGGGAGATGGTGCAGTCAAGTCTTGACTATGTGTCCGACCGGCCGCAGATAACGCTCCATTTGTCTGATACAGAAGTGTATTATTTGGTTATAGCCGCGCTTGCAGACGGAACGCTTGATGACGGCTGTTATTTCTGTGTTAAGAGAGTTTTCCGTGATTAACCTGATCTGCGGGCTTGATGAGGCCGGCAGGGGACCGCTTGCCGGACCCGTAGCCGCAGGCGCGGTGATTCTTCCTGATGATTTTCCGGTGCACATACTGAACGATTCAAAGTGTCTGTCGGAAAAGAAACGCCGTGCTGCGGAGGCGCTCATTAAAGCGTCTGCGTGCTGGGGCGTAGGGCTGGTAAGCCATGAGATTATCGATACGATAAATATTTTGCAGGCAAGTCTGCTTGCCATGCGCCGCGCGGCGGAAACGCTGTTTTTTAAGCTGCCTGTCTATCTTGCACGTCATGCGCGAGCAGGGCAGTTGCTTACCTGTTCGGACGTGTGCATACAGGCGATTGCTGACGGCAATAAATCCGCCGGAATTACGCACGCTGCGTACACGGTGATAAATACCGCGATAGTAAAAGCCGACGCGGCGGTGCCCGCCGTCATGGCGGCTGCTATTTTGGCAAAAAATGAACGGGACAGGATTATGCGGGCATATGCGCTGCAATACCCCGAATACGGCTATGAACAGCATAAGGGGTATCCGACTGCAGCGCATCGTGCGGTATGCAGAAAACTGGGACCGTCGCCGATTCAGAGACGGTCTTTCAGGTATTAGTTTTCTGTTGGGCGCTTGGAAACGATGTGTATTCTGCCGGTTCTTTTGACACTTTCCGTCCGGGACTGCGTTTCACTCTTTTTGCGGTAGATTTTTTTATTCGCGGCTGCCGCAGCAGCGGCGTTTTTGCGTTCTTCCTCTTTTTTTATTCGCTCTTTTCTGTCTTTCTCAATAAATTGCAGGGACGTATCAAGTCCCTTGCAGAATTTCTGCATATCTTCGGCAAATATGACGATGGCATGGCGGTCAAAATCTTCGCCGTTTCTGTTTTTGCTTTCCACTACCTGCAAAAATACATCGCCGGTTCTGTTTTCTTTTACGTTAAAGAAGTACGATCTGTTATCCAGTATAACTTGCGTTGTAAACAGTTCTCCTCGAACACCCATGTAGTTTTCCTTTCTGAATAAAGTCATTCATTTGTATCATACATTTCCTTTTTTATCAAGCAATTAAACAGTTTCGCGAGGGCAGCGGCATTTATTCTGCACGCTGCACGTGCGGCGGCAGTTTCGCAGTTTACTGCGAAGGCTGCTGCATGTGCATGCGGGCTTATTTTAGGGATGTTTTACAGCCGTTTGCGCGCGTCTATGACGTTTTTTATGCGTTCCTGAAACGCTTCTTTTGAAAACTGCTGCACGTGGCGGGTAAATGCCTGCCGGTCTGCAAATGTGTGCGTGGGAAGTGTTTCAAACCGTTCAATCGCTTCGGCCAGCGAGTCGGCAGTCTGTTCTTCAAAGAATATACCGGTAACGCCTTCCTGTATCGTGTCGAGCGCGCCGCCTTTTTTATATGCGATAACCGGACATCCGGCGGAGGTCGCTTCTATCGGGACAATACCGAAGTCTTCGATGCCGGGAAAGAGCAGTGCCTTTGCCTGCGACAGACAGCGCGCCGCTTCATCGTCAGAAACACGGCCTGCAAACGTGATGTTGGGATATGCTCGGTATTTTTTCCGCATTTTTTTAACGTCGCCGTCTCCGATAAGGATAAGCTTTTTCTTGAGCTTTATGCATGCGTCTATTGCAATATCCGCGCGCTTGTAGCCGGTAATCTGGCCGAAAAAGAGATAAAAATCTGACGGCTGCCGTTCCAGTGCAGTATAGCGCGCAATATCTGCGGGAGGATATATGACGTCTGCCTGTCTGTTGTAGTACCGCGCAATGCGTCTGGCGACATAGTGGGAATTGGTAACAAAATGGTCAACCATATTTGCAGATGTAATGTCCCACACGCGAAGCTGCGGCACGAGCTTTTTCATGAAAAAGCGGGTGAACCAGCCTGCGCCGCTGAAATACTCGTGATACATATCCCAGATATAGCGCATCGGCGAGTGGCAGTAGCAGATATGAAACGCGTCCGGATTGGGTACAATGCCTTTTGCCGGCCCTGACTCGGATGAAATGACAAGATCATACTGCTGCAGGTCAAGCTCTTTAAGCGCGTGCGGCATGAGCGGCATGTATTTTTGATAGAGCTTTTTTGCAAACGGCAGCTTGTTTATATATGTCGTGTATATGCGGTGCCGCTTTATCGCGTCGGATATGCGCGCGGGATCATAGACGTGCGTGTAAATATCCGCCTGCGGAAACAGCTCCAGAAGCGCTTCAAGTACTTTTTCCCCGCCGCGCATAGAGACGAGCCAGTAATGCACAATAGCAACTTTCATGTACGGTACCTCATCCGTATTGTATCACGAATCCTGCCTGTTATAAAATAGATATGACATATATTTATTTGCAGATAGTAAATGTACTGCATTGCCGCGTACGTGTGCTGCTGTAATGGGTTTCATTATATTTAATAGAAGAAAGTACAGCTCCGTTATGGTGCAGAAAACTCCTGCTGTTTTTGCACCAGAAAGTCAACAGTTCTCGCGGCTCCTTGGCCGATATGCTGCCACGCTTCTTCCTTGGCCTGTTCCCGAGCCCGCTGCATTTCTGTGCTGTCAGCTGCAGTGCGTATGACATGCTGAATAGCGTCAAACTGATCCTCTTTCAGTTCTCTGCCAATTTTCCTGAGCGTTGTGAACTGCCATATTTCGTGATCAAGGTCGTCTGCGTCATAGGGGCGGAGGTCTATGTCCTGACTGACATACAATACGGGTTTATCACAGAGGAACGCATAATCAAAAATGATGCCTGAAAAGTCCGAAATCATAACGTCTGATTTTTTCATGGCATAGATATTGTCTGCGCTGTAGTCCCATTCCACGCTGCTGTTTTGCCGGTAGCGTTCGGTGAGCCTGCCAAGCAGCGCTGCTTCTGATTTTTTAGACTGCGGATGCGGGCGGATAATAATGCGCCAGCCTGTCTGTGCGAGCGGGTCAAGAAGTTTTTCGCCGTATTTGGCAAGAATTGCCGATGCGCCCCATGACGGCGACACAAGCACGGTGAAAGGATGCTGTGTTTCTTCAGGGATATCACGCAGCTTTTGCGCAAGCGTGTCGAGATACGGGCAGCCGACGGTTACAAGCTCTTTGTGCGGCAGGCCGCGCTGCGTCTCAAGTTCTCGTATGTCGTGTTTCTGATAGCCGCCGGTTAAAAGCACGGAGTCGTAATAGTCAATGCCGAACAGGCGGTACATCGTTGCGTCGCTTGCCGCGTGGAGTATATGTGCGTAATGGCGCACTTTTTTTGACCGCTTGAGCTGATACACCTGCAAACCTGGCGTCGTCATCAGCACAACATCTGCCTCAAGCAGGTTAAGACGGGCAAACGCCGCGTTCCCGCTCCCGATATATGCGGCGGCGACATATTTGTTTTCGGCCGAAAGCAGCGGGTCGTCCTGGGCGGAAGTGTAATACACGAGCGGTATTTTTCTCTGCTCAAACTCCTGCACTATGGGTACAAACAGATTGCAGTACTGCCTGCCCTCACAGTAGATGACAAACGGATGCGCCGTTTCCGCGGCCTGTAAACCGCGTTTACCCGAAATAACGAATTTGATTTTTATGATCGCGGCTTTAAGCAGAAAATACAGCGTCGCGATTGCCCCGATAAGGATAGAAAAGAGCATACTGCCCGTTCCCGGGTCGATGTAAAGGGTCATCTGATACATAGATATACACTCCTGTTTTTTATTCCGCCGGCTGTTCCTGACGCCAGTTTGCCGGATCGAATATGTTGTCTTTTACCGTATACCACTGATCCGGCTGTATGCTGAACATGTTTGCAGCGTGGTAATCCGGAGTCCATCTGCTGTTTGCGGTAATATACAGCTTGTGCTTTTTTGCCTCGCTTGTTATCGGTTTTCCGGTAAACGGATTTACCGGATTGGGAATAACGCCGTGCACCGCAAGCGAGGGAACATCCGCGTTTGTCATAAAGGTATCGTCTGCCGCAAGCGCGTCTGAACCTGCGGGGGTGTTCGAATGCCGGTTAAAGTCTTTTATGAGCAATATGGGGTTGTATGATTCCGGATTCACCGGAAACCGCTCACGCGGTATTTGACGGTAATGGCTGTTTGTTGCGCCGTGATCTGCGGTGATAATGATGCGCGTGTTGTCATATACGCCGTTTTCTTTGAGAAAGTCGAGCCACGTGCCGATACGTTTAAGCGCCGCCGCGTTTGCATGATACGTTTCGTTTGCAAACATATCGTCGGAGGCAGGCTGACTTTCCTGCTCAAGCGCGCCGGGAGTATAATCAGGACCGGTAAAAAAAGCGGGATCATGGGTAAGATCGTTTACCATAAACGTAAAGGAACCGGGCTGCTGCGCGGCTGTGTCTGTAAGCCGCGGCAGATAATCTAATACCGAGTAACTGTTAAGCGCTAGTTTAAGATCGGCGGTCTGCGGGTCGGAACTCCAATATGCGCCGTTGTCATATAGTATATCCTGCATAAAAAGAGGTGAGATTTTTAAGAGACTGAGAAGCAGAAAGTTGCGTTCCAGAATACGGCTGCGGACGTTTGTGTCGGTCAAGCTGTGTTCCTGAAGCCATATATCCGTATAGCGGCCTTTTGTGACATACGCGGTAATATCCGGATACGGCGCATAAAATGATATGTCCGGATCATAGCTGTAATTACCCCACGCAGGGTCGGTCATGACCGTTTGAAACCCTGCGTCCGAAAAAATGCGGGGCAGCACCAATAACGCCTCGTTGTTTTTGTCTTTAAGCGTTTCGCTGCTGCGTTTGTTCATTTCAAGCGGAGTATATTCATACCCGCCGAAAAGCGGCGGCACGCCAATCAGCGTGTGATTGCTGAACGACAGTGTATTTGGATAGTATACAAAGCCGTCGTATTGTTCGTATAATTCAGGACTTTCCTCAAATATAAAGGGAACAAGACTGTTAATGCCTCTGTCAAGCATTATGATGAATACGTTTTTGCCCGTTTTTGACAGATGAAAAATAGGCTCGATGGTATCCGCTTTCTGCGCGCCCGGCATGTTTTTGATTTCCGCAAACGTATTAAATTCCTTTTGTATGACGGCGATATTAACGACCGAGATACATAAAAGCGCGCCGCCTGCGGCAGTAATTGCCGAAACGATGAGCGTCAGTTTCCGCTTGCAAAACAGGAACAGGCAGAGTGCGGCAATGCCCGCGATACAGATAATATTCAGTATGGTATGCAGTCGTTCAGGATGAATTTCCGTTTTTCCGCTGAACGTGAGCATGGTAGAAAGGAGCCCGTAATCTTCGGAAAAGGCAAATATGTTTATAACGGCGCACACCGCCGCAAGCGCCGCCGCCGCGGCAAGAAACGTTTTTATCCGCTTGGGAAAAAGCGCGTAGAATATGCCCGGCCAGACAACGCACAGGCCCAGCGCCTGCAAAAACACTGTGTATACAAAATACAGCGGAGAGCCGTGATTGTCTACAAATGAGAATTCCTGCGGCGAAGACGCGATAATCGTGCTTGGAATATTGAGACCGATTAAAACACATAAAAGCAGGCACGAAAGCATAAAAAGCGCGGTGCGTTTTTTGGGAAAGTCCGTAAGATCCGATAAGACTCTGCGCTCAAGGCAGCCGTATCCTTTCAGCAGCAGCGGTATGCAGGGAATGATTAAGAGCAGCACGGCAAACAGTATTCTTTTGAACGGCGCCTTGTTCAGGAAAAAAATATCAAACAGGATAAGGCATACGGCGGCGGCTGTGGCCAGCAGGTACAGCACCTTTACCGGATGCTTGAGCTTGTAAAAGATGTTTTTGACGAGCGAAAAGATATTGTTCATTGTCCAGTACAGCACAAGACCGGACGGCGAATTATACAGCAAAATCAGGAATATCAGTGCCATGCCGTACAACTGTATCTTGTCTTTAAGCGGAAGTCCTTTTGTATATACGGCGCCTGCGGTGCAGTTGATAAGCGTCATGATAATCGGCAGCACGTTGACGGAGTATGCGCCAATTGTTACAAGCGCGTCGGGCTTCGACAGATCCTGTATCCAGAGAAATGACGCTCCCGCTAACGGCGTATACGACGACAAAAACGTATACGCGGCAATAAAAAACGGTATCTGCAAAAGCAGGCTGATAGAGCTTCTGAGCGCGTATATCGGGTGATAATGATTCTGCCGGTAATAGGTCGTGAGAATCATGTACTGCTCATCGCCTTTAAATACTTTTTTTATTTTGTCAACTTTCGGTTTGAGTTTTGCAACAGTCTGCCGTTCTTTTTCCTGCCACTGTTCCGCGATGATGTACAGCGGCAGGCAGAACAGCGATACAGCGGCGCTCACGCACATGATTGCCGCCGTAGTATTGTCAAAAAACTTTTGTCCAAACTGCAGAATAATTTCAATAAGCAGCGTAATAGGATAGATAATGATAGTATATAAAGTATTCAGCATATGGTAACCTTTTCTGACAAGTGTAATTCTCTACCTGGTCAGCATACTTCGATTGAGTGCATATATGCTTTAAGAACGCTGACAAACCGCTCCATTTCTTTCGGCTGTATATCGCCCATGTTGGCGATGCGGAATGTGTCTATATTGCCGAGTTTTCCGGGATAAATAGTAAACCCATATGATCGGGCATAATCGTGCAGTGCGGTAAAATTGTATTTCGGCGTGTTCGGGATAAGAATTGCAGTAATAAAGCGACTCTGGTACGCTTCTTTTACAAGCATTTTAAGCCCTATGTCTTTAAGCCCAGCTGTCAGGATGCTCCAGCAGGCGCAGAAACGTTCATACCGTTTTTGGACAGTCTCCTGTTTTGTCTCTATAATTGCCTGGCGCAGTGCATAGAGCGTCTGAACCGGCGGTGTAAAACGTGTTTGCTTTGTTTCCCGAAAATATGCGTACTGATCATAGATATTTAGATAATAGTTCCGCATGGGCCAGTCTTTCTGTTTAAGCAGTTCTTCTTTTTTGCAGACAACAAAACCGACCCCGGCCATGCCGCCAATGTGTTTATTGGAAGTGCTTGTCGCAAAGTCTATGCCGAGTGTTCCTAAATCCATAGGCATGCCGCCGTACGCGCTGACAATATCGCAGATAGTAGTCATGCCGTATCGCTTTGCCATAGGGCAGATTGTTTCAAGCGGATTGAGCAGTCCTGTAGTTGTTTCGTGATAGACGATAGCAAATGTAGTGTAGTGCTTTGTCTGCATCTGCTTTTCAAGCGCCTCAAGATCAATAGGCTCGTATGAGGATGACTTGAACACATCCGTGCGGATATTATAGACGGCTGCAATTTTTGCAAGTCGCTCGCCATAAGAACCATTATCAACGACAAGCAGCTGCCCGTCCGGAGGCACACAGCTTGAAACCATCGCCTCGTCTGCGCCTGTGCCTGAACAGGCAAACAGAACAGTCGTATACTGATCCGGATCGGCACAGAAACTGGTTAGATCGCGGGCAATATCTTGCATAAGATTGCCGAACTCTTGTTCGCGCGGGCAAATGTCCGCAACAACCTGCGCATATTTTACGCTGTCTGTTGTAGTTGACGGTCCAGGATTCAAGAGAATTTCACGACGCACGGCACGGAGAGATTCGTTCTCCCTGATACGGGGATAGACGACTGTTTCTGCACGCTCAAGCATCGCCTCGTCATCAATTTCTGCCCATGCATAAAATTCTATTTTACGTACATATATCGGTTCTTCTGCTGCAATCCGGCAGAAAACAGTTTCGTAATCAATTTGTTTGTTTTCACCGCATGTTTCAGCGTAAAACGCAGTCATTTTATCAAGAAACGACTTTGATACCTTTGAAATACCAACAAGTTCTCCTTCGGTGTTGTGCATTGCATGTTTGTCTTTAGTTGCCTGTATAAGTATGCCGTTGTCATCTGTGTCAAGATATACTTCATCTTTGCTGTTTGTCTTGCCGCTGGCAAGAATGACATTGGCGCGCGTATCGTTATCAAGCACAAAAAGACCGATTGAGTCATAAATAAGATCACTTTCAAGCAACAATGCCGTATCTGTTACAAAGGGGGAGCATACTACCAACGTTCCCATGCTGCTGGTGTTTTTATACTCTGCATTGTGCACTGTCTTAATGCACGGATATTTTTTTGCAAGCATATCGTAATACAGTGCGCAATGTCCGGTGCCGATTATGATTTCTTGTACGCCGGCTGCTATAAGTTTCTGAACAGAACGTTCAACGATTGCCATTCCATCAATTTCAATAAAGCCTTTAGGCATTTCTTTTGTGCGGTCATTGAATCTGGCGCCCATTCCGCCTGCCATAATTACTGCCTGTTTAATCATTGTTTAAAAACTCCATAAGTGCTTTTTTATTTTCCTGCGGCGTTGATTTTGGGCGTCCCAAGTCTTTTCTGGCGCCTTTAGCTACTTTTATCTCAATAAATGTCAGATCATTTTCCCCGCGTAAGAATGCAGTGCACACTGTTTCTGCTATATGTGAAAGTTCTTGTGCTGTTGAAACTGAATATATGTGTGTGTATCCGCAGGCTTTTGCTATCATTGGAATGTCAATGTCAAGACCAACAGTCGGCTGACCGCCGACTGAATCATGAGCGCCGTTATTCAATACAATATGTACAAGATTTTTGGGTTTGCGCGTGCCGATTGTGGTCATGCCGCCCATATGCATAATGAACGCGCCGTCTCCGTCGAGACAAAAAACGGGGCGCTGCGGCTGCTGCATTGCTATGCCGAGTGCAATCTGACTGGCATGTCCCATTGAGCCGACAGTCAGAAAATCAGTACGATGATCCATGCCGTACTTTTCTCGAATCTCATACAGTTCGCGGCTTGCCATGCCGGTTGTACAGACAAATGCAGCATCTTGAGGCGCTGTGCATATGATTTTTTCGATAGCTTCTTCGCGTTTGAGCAGTGTTGTTTGCGGAACAGTACGTTTAAGTGTATACTCAGCAAATGTGCCTTTGCGGACTATCAGCGCATACGGAGCAGAATGTGCAGCAATATGCGCATATACGTTTTGGAGCTGAGTACAAAGCTGCGCCTCGTCATCGGTAAGAATCTGATACGGAATATGTATGGCGTCTAATAAGCCGCAGGTTACTTTCCCCTGTTTTATATGCTGCGGCTCATCGTGTACTCCGGGTTCGCCCCGCCAGCCGATAATGATAAGCAGCGGAACAGCATATACTTCCGGATCGATAAGAGAAAGCAACGGGTTAATCATGTTTCCTTCACCTGAATTCTGCATATAGACGAGCGGAATTTTGCCTGAAGCAAAGTAATAGCCTGCGGCAAGAGCTGCTGCAGTGCCTTCATTTGCACAGATAATGTGATTTTTTTCTGGCGCCGTATCGGTAACATACGCGCAAAAACTTTTTAAAAGGGAATCAGGAACTCCGGTAAAAAACTCCGTTCCATTGTGTGCTAACGCTTTATACAGTGCCTGCGGTGTTATCATTTCTGAATCCTTTATTTTGTTCCCGGAATCAGTTCCAGGATTTCTTTAATTGGCATGCACATATCATCGACTTCGAGCGAGCGTTCTGCCTGCAGAATCGTTTGGGCGCATGTATACATTGCCGGATACGAGGCGCGAAGCATATGATTTGCATAAATGATTATGTTTGCGCCCCATTGACACAATTCTTTTTCTGTGAATTGATTATAGGTGGTCGGAACCAGAACAAGCGGTATATTTTTATATTCAGCGCGGAATTGTTCGCAGAACGCTTTGATATCGGCTCCGTTCTTATCTTTTGAATGAATCATAACTCCGTCAGCGCCCGCTTTTACTGCCGCAAACGCTTTTGCAATCGCTTCTGCGACGCCGTATCCCGCAATAAGTTCTTCAATGCGGGCGATGATCATAAAGTCTTTGGTAACCTGCGCCCGTTTGCCGGCGCTGATTTTCTCGCAGAATTCTGCTTCTGAGGCGAGTTCCTGTTTTGCCTCTGTGCCAAACAGACTGTTCTTTTTTAGTCCTTTTTTATCTTCTATTATAACTGCGCTTACACCGTTTCGTTCAAGGGTGCGGACTGTGTAGACAAAATGCTCAGGAATACCGCCGGTGTCTCCGTCGTAAATAATCGGTTTTGTGGTACATTCAAGAATATCGGTCAGAGACTGCAGGCGGGTAGTAAGGTCAACTGCTTCAATATCCGGCTTGCCTTTAGAAGTGGAGTCAGTAAGAGAAGACGCCCACATTCCGTCAAACTGATGAATTCCATCTTCTTTAGTAACACTTATATGTTCGGCAATAAGACCGGAAAGACCAGAGTGTGTTTCAAGAATACGTATAATTGGTTTTGCTGCAAGAAGCCTGCGCAGCGCTGCTCGCCGTATATCAGGTGTTGTGCCGATAGAGGCGGCGTTTTCAACGAGAGCAGTTGAGTTTATCCCTTGCGTATAAGGGATTTCTATAATTACCCCCCCCCATTCCTTCATGGCTGCAAAACATTCTTCGCGGGTTTTAGAAAGATAGTTTGTTTTCCAATCGTCTCCATGTATCATGATGTCAGGTTTATATTTTTTTAAATTAGGAACATAACTCCAATCTTCCTGCGGAACAACTTTTGACACGCCTTTTATATTTTGCACTACCAGCTTTCGCTGATCGTAGGTAAGATAGGGGAGACGTTTATGATTTACGATTGCGGAATCGGTGAGCAGCCCAATAATAAGATCTCCGTGCTTTTGACCTTCTTGTATGATGTTAATGATTCCAGGATGTATGATATCACCGGTAATTCCTAGATATACCGTTTTATTAGACATAAAAATCTCTCCGAAAGTACAGGAATCCCCCTCCATGCTGTATACATTTTAGCGTGGAGAAGAGGGTTGGATAATATCCTAATGAAATAGTGTAAATATTGCAAGAGCAAAAAATATTGTTATGTTGTTAAGACATGTTAATCTTAAAGCAGTTTAGGACGCAGCGAGTTTAATACATTGCTACGTCCGTGAGTGCAGTTAGTAAGAAATACATTTAAAACAATTGAGTAAGCAGCAAATCGGAAAGAAATGGGCCGCTGGCAAACTTTTAGTTTGCCATTTATCCGGGAAGAATTTTGCCGTCGGCCAGCGAGGCGTTTGCAATCGGCAAACTTTTCATTTGCCGACGGCAAACTAAAAATTTGCCGTCGGCAAGTGCGCCGCTGGCCAG
>DXHG01000213.1 GCA_019113455.1 Candidatus Treponema faecavium
CTGCGCCGGAGCACGCAGCCCTTCGCCGTGCTCCCACGCGCTTTGTTCAATGCGGGTGCGAAGCAGAAGCCCGCCGGGCAGCCGTTCCGTCAGCGGAGCAGCTGTCACCGCGTCATCGGCGGGCGGCAGCTCTGCAAGTATTGCCGGAACGTCTTCCGGCCTGATTTCCGCAACAACGGCGGCGTTTGACCAGCGTGAGTCGCGGCCTGAGGCTGACATGCCGTTTACGACAATCTCGCCTGCGCCGCTCATCGCAGGCACTACAAAGCCGCCCGGACACATGCAGAACGTATATACGCCGCGGTTTCCGGCCTGTGCGGTCAGCCGGTATTCCGCAGCCGGAAGGCCGTCTGTTTTTCCGTGGTACTGAATCATGTCTATGAGCGCACGCGGATGCTCAACGCGTACGCCTGCGGCAAACGTTTTCGGCTCAAGACAGCGCGGCGCACAGGTGCCAAGCATGCGGTATATGTCGTTTGCGGAATGCCCCGCGGCAAGAATCACCGCCTCGCCGTACACGCGCCGCAGCGCGCCGGTATCCGTGTCCGTTACCTCAACGCCGCACACGCAGCCGTCAGTATCCCGCAAAAGACCCGTACAGCGGCTGTTAAAATGCAGTTCTCCGCCGAACGACGCAGCGGCGCCGCAGAGCGCCGTTATCACTGCGGGCAGTTTGTCGCTTCCGACATGCGGATGCGCGTCAGTCAGTATCGATTCGGGCGCGCCGAAATGATGCAGTATGCGAAGGATTTTCTGCGTGTCGCCGCGCTTTGTCGAGCGCGTATAGAGTTTTCCGTCAGAAAACGTGCCCGCGCCGCCTTCGCCAAAGCAGTAGTTTGAATCAGCAGGCACGTGTTCGCCGCGCATAAGAGCGGCAATGCCGCCGCGGCGGCGGTCAGTGCGCGGCCCGCGTTCTATTAAAACCGGCGTAATGCCGTCTTCAAGCAGGCGCAGGCACGCGAACATGCCGGCAGGCCCACAGCCGATGACGATAACGCGCCTGTCAGCATCTGCGTACCGCCATTCAGGGAGCGCCGCAGGTTCAGGCGTTTCTCCGATATAGACCGTATAGCGCAGATGCAGCTTTACCGTGCCGCGCCGCGCGTCAACCGATCTCTTTCTGAATACGCACGCGCTGATGTCAGAAACGCTGCAGCCGGCTTTCTGTGCGGCAAGCCGCCGTATATAGGGTATATCATGCTCCTGTTCAGGGCGCACCGTTACCGATACATCGAAAACCATAGCCGCCAGTATAGCGCATAAAAAAAATATACGCAAATTCCTGCAAATGTACTGACGAGAAAACCGATTTCAGCTATACTGTATCATTATATATAGTATACTGTTACTTTACGTTTTTAAGGAAAAGCATGGCCAGCAACCTCTTACTCGTCTTCGGGATGCTCATCGTAGTCGGAACGTTCTCTTCGCGCATAAGCACCAGATGGGGCGTTCCCGTACTCCTGATATTCCTTGCAATCGGTATGATTGCCGGTTCCGACGGTCTCGGGCTCATAGACTTAAGCGATTACACACTTGCCCGCGACATAGCCAATATCGCGTTGATCTTTATCCTCTTTGACAGCGGCTTTAACACAAAGCGTTCGCATCTCAAAAAATATTTCGGTCCGTCGCTGCTTTTAGCAACAGGCGGTATCATCGTTACCGCGGCTATTCTCGGCGTGCTTATTCACTTCCTTATCGGTATGCCGTGGCTCAACTCGCTGCTGCTCGGCTCCATTATCTCGTCTACCGACGCGGCAGCCGTGATGACGATTCTGCGCGAACGTCCGGTAAAAACGCACGTGTCGTCAACACTTGAAATAGAATCAGCTGCAAACGATCCCATGGCGATTCTTTTGACGCTCTTTATGATAAACCTGATTCAGAACGCCGGTTCAGCCGACATTCAGGACTACTTCATGTTCACCGCGCGGCTTCTCTGGCAGTTCGGAGGCGGAATCCTTGCTGCGCGCGCCGTCAGCGTTATCGCCATCTGGCTGTTCAACCATTTTGAAAACGACAATCAGTCGCTTTTTTATGTGCTGTACATCGGCATCGCGCTTGTTACGTACGGTCTTGCCGACAGCATCCAGGCAAACGGAACTATCGCGATTTTCTTCTGCGGGTACTGGCTCGGCAATTCGGAGTTTGTGTTCAAACGCGGCGTCAGCCACTTTATCGGCGGCATTTCAACGCTTGCCAACATGTGCGTGTTCCTCCTGCTCGGTATCCTTGTCTATCCGTCTTCAATGGTTACAGTGTGGCAGCAGGGAATTCTCCTTGCCGCGGCGCTGATATTTATTGCGCGGCCGCTGACTGTCTTTTTGTGCCTGCTGCCGTTTAAATACTCGCGCGCGGACAGTCTCTTTATCAGCTGGGGCGGTCTCAAAGGCGCCGTTCCTATCGTACTCGCGACGTATCCGGCCGCATACGGCCTTGACTCAACGGGATTTATCTTTAACATCGTGTTTTTTGTTGTTGCGCTGTCATGCCTGCTGCAAGGCACAACGCTCACGTCGCTGGCAAAAAAGCTCACTCTTTCCGTGCCCAAAAAACAGCACTCGCCCTACTCACTTGAGCTGTTTGCGCTTGATAAGACGGATTTTGACGTCGTGGACATTCAGATTCACGAGGATTCGCCATGGAACGGGAAAACTATCGCGCAGCTGCATATACCCGATGAGCTTGTGATTTCTTCCATGGTACGAAACGATAAAATCATTACGCCGCGCGGGCACACGACGCTGCAGAATAACGATATTCTCTTTATTATGGGGCCGCCGACAAAAATAGCAGAGCTCGGCTTATCCCCGACAGAAGAAGACTGAAAAGCTTGAGCACCTGCTCCGCCGCCAATCTGTTTTGCCGCGGTTTTCTTCTGCGGACAAAAAAGAAGCCGGCCTCTCGCCGGCTTTTACAGGCAGCTGTGCAAATGCAGTTGTTTCAGACATTCACAGTGCCATACGCATATATCCCGCAGTGCGGGTGATTATGTCAGCAGTATTTGCCTCTTAAGAGGCATGGCGTTTCGGGCGGATTTTCCATTCGGCCTCCTTTCCATGCAGTATACTATGGTTCTATAACGAAACGGCTGCACCGTTACATCATCTTATAGAAGCAGTATAGCACACATTCCAAAGAATGCAAGCTTTTTTTTAAAAAAAATATACATTTTTTGCGCCGCAGGCAGCACAGCGCGGCCGGTGCACGCGGGCTTGCGTGCCGCATACCTCGTATATGCCGCCGCGCAGGCTTTATGCCGACGTTTCCAGGCGGTTCATCGCGGAGCGCCGTTCGCGCACGTTTTCAAGCGCGTTCATTAACTGTTCCGCGTCGCCACTTTTGATATAGCCTGAGAGGCTGTCAAGCTCCGCCCTAAACGCGTCTATCTGGGACAAAAGCATATCCCTGTTTTCCAAAAAGAGCTCAGTCCACAGCGGCGCGTTTATCATCGCTATGCGCGTCAGATCCTCGTAACTGCCGCCGCCAAACTCGGTAATATGGCAGTCTTCTGCGCTTGCAACAAGCGCCGAGGCAATCACGTGGCAGAGCTGGCTCGTAAACGCTATTTTTCGGTCATGCGTTTCAACGGATGTTTCGATAATACGCGAAAAACCGATTTCCGTAACAAGGTTTTTCAGAAACGCGATATGTGCCGGAGAGTTCTCTGGCTGCGGCATGAGGATGTAATTGCGCCCGTAAAAAATCTGCGCGCTTGAATGGGCGTATCCTTCTTTTTCGCTTCCCGCCATCGGATGACCGGGAATAAAATCCGCACCTGATGCAAACACACCGGACAGGCCGTCAGCAACAATGGATTTGACGCCCGCGATATCCGTGATAATCGCCGTCTCCTTAAAAAACGACGCGTTGTCAAGCAGAAACTGCCGTGTCGCCTGCGGGTACAGGCAGATATACACCACGTCGCACAGCGCAAGCATTTCATGCACCGCCTCAGGCTGCCAGCCGCCGTCTATCACGCCTTCAGTCTGCGCCTGCACCAGCACGGCGGCACTGCGGTCGCACGCAAAAATCCTTCCCTGGGCCCCGCACGCATTGACGATTGAAGCGCGGAACGCTTTTGCAAGCGAACCTCCCATTAGACCGAGACCGACAATGCCGTAGGAGAGCTGCGCCGCCGTACTGCGAAACGAGGCGCTCATATGCTTCTGCCTTCAACGGCGGCATAGCGGGCAAGCACTGCCGCAAGCTCCGCAAACTCGTCAGGCGTCAGAGACTGCTCGCCGTCGCAGAGCGCACATTCAGGATTGTTGTGTACTTCTGTCATAATGCCGTCTGCTCCTGCGGCAACCGCTGCCTTGGCAAGCGCCGGCACCATCCAGCTTACACCGCACGCGTGGCTGGGATCAACGATAACCGGCAGGTGGCTTTCTTTTTTGAGAAACGGAATTGCACTCACGTCAAGCGTATTGCGCGTATACTGATCAAAACTTCTGATTCCGCGTTCGCAGAGAATCACGTTTTCATTGCCTGCCGCCATAATGTATTCAGCCGACATGAGCAGTTCCTTTACGGTGGAGGCAAGGCCGCGCTTAAGCAGAATCGGCTTTTTGCAGCCGCCCACTTCTTTGAGTAGATCAAAGTTCTGCATATTGCGCGCGCCGATTTGGATAATGTCCACATCGTCAAACAGCTCAAGCTGCGACACGGCCATAAGTTCCGTTACGACCGGAAGTCCGGTCAGCTTTTTTGCCGCAAGCAGCATCTCAAGACCCTGTTTTCCCAGTCCCTGAAAGCTGTACGGAGACGTGCGCGGCTTAAACGCACCGCCACGCAAAATCCGCGCCCCCGCCGCTTTTACCGCCTGCGCAATGCCTGTCAGCTGTTCCTCGCTTTCTATGGAACACGGCCCCGCAATCAGCGTGGCACTGCCGCCACCGATACGAACAGGCTCGCAGCCCGGCTCGGCGGTGCCAACGGCAATCACTGTGTCTTCCGGATGGAACGCGCGGTTTGCCATTTTATACGGTGCCTGTACGCGCATTACGTTGTCAACGATGTGATAGGCGCGCAGGCTGTCTTCGTTAATGCGGGCGGTGTCGCCAACAAGCCCGATAATCGTGTGCCCGACGCCGCGCGATTCGTGAATCCCCAGTCCCTGCGCCTTAAGCATGCCGATAAATGCGTCTATGTCGCGCTGCTCGGCGGCAGGTTTTAAAACTACAATCACAGGTTAGTTCTCCTTACTGCAGTTTATGTGCGCACAACGCGCACAAACTTTTTCTTTCCCGCGCGCAGCACCAGCTCCCCGCGCTCGTCAAACAACGCTCCGGTTACCATGAGCGCCACATCCGTAATCTGCGCCTCAATGCCGCCTGAACCGGTATAGTACGCACCGTTTTGCTGAATCAGGCGGCGCGCCTCGCTTTTTGTCGCGCAAAGCTTTGCCGCGCAGTACAGATCGACAATATTTATGCCTTCGCCGTCAAAGAGCGCCGCGTCAATTTCCGCCGTCGGCATAGAGGAGCGGTCTCCGC
>DXHG01000214.1 GCA_019113455.1 Candidatus Treponema faecavium
AATGTGAGGCTGTACAACAAATTAGAAATTTGCCGATGGCAAATATTTAGTTTGCCGTTTATCCGGTAACAATTTTGCCGTCGGCCAGCGAGACACTTGCCGTCGGCAAATTTTTACTTTGCCGACGGCAAACAAAAAATTTGCAATCGGCAAGTGCGCCGCTGGCCATCGGCAAAATTCATGTCTGATACATGGCAAATAAAAAATTAGCCATCGGCAAATTGTTATTTTTTAAACGGGAAATTTGTCAGCCGGCGGCAAATTACCAAACGGCGGCGTGCAGCATAATACCGCCGCCTTTGTGCGCAGACCAGGATGCCAGCATTTACTTTATTTACAGACAATCAGAGTATAAGCACAGGCTTACTGCACAGTCTAACGCCTGCCCAGTAAGCATAAGCAGACCGCAGCTCTGCGGCTGTGCAGAGGTTCCTCCCCGGAAAATCAAATTACAAAGAATAAGAAGGAAATAAAGAAAAAGAACAATAAAAGCCCTCGCAGAGAAAAGCAAAGAAACAAGCCGCTCGTGCAAACGCAGAAATACCCCGCAGTACACTGCACATTTAACGCCGCATGTGCTGCGTACGCCAGCCGCGTACACAGCGGGTGCATATTTAACAGGTTGAACAGAAGTCTTTCTTCTGGTATTGTTTTTGCATGAACGCAGCCAACTTTATCTTTCAGCTCATAGGCAGCCTTGGTTTTCTCTTATACGGCATGAAAATGATGAGCGACGGAATTCAGAAAAGCGCAGGCGAAAGCCTGCACCGCGTGCTGGGGCTCATGACCGGCAACCGCGTATTCGCCGTGCTCACCGGACTGTTTATCACGATGATTATTCAATCGTCAAGCGCCACAACCGTGATGGTTGTCTCGTTCGTAAACGCAGGGCTGCTCACGCTCAAGCAGTCAATCGGCGTTATTTTCGGCGCCAATATCGGTACTACCATCACAGCCTGGATTGTGTCGCTGTTCGGTTTTAATTTCGATATTTCGCTTTTTGCGATTCCCGTATTCGGCATCGGCTACTTTCTCACGTTCATCAAGCGCATCCATAAAGAAACAATCGGCGAGGCGTTCATGGGCTTCGGTCTGCTGTTTTTGGGGCTGGATCTGCTTTCAAGCACTATGCCTGAAATGAGCGCCGACAACATGAGTTTTCTCGCGCAGTTCACTGACAACGGCGCGCTGAGCATCGGCATCGGTATTCTCGCAGGCCTTATCCTCACCGTACTTATTCACTCTTCAAGTGCTTCCACCGCGATTATCCTCACGATGTCGTACAACAAAATGCTTCCGTGGGAATTTGCGGCGGCAATGGTGCTCGGAAGCAATATCGGTACGACAATCGACGCGGTGCTTGCTGCTATCGGCACAAAGGTGAACGCGCGGCGCGCGGCGCTCATACACGTGCTGTTCAATGTCGCAGGAACCGTCCTCGCCGTTATTTTCTTTCATCCGCTGCTCGCGCTTGTCGACATGCTCGTTCCCGGTCCGGTTGAAGACTCCATCACAACGCATATCGCGATGCTGCATACTGTATTCAACCTTTCAAACACGATTATATTCCTGCCGTTCACCACGCAGATAGCGCGCCTGACGGAACGCTTAATCAAGCCGAAAAGCGACGAAACGCCCGACGTCTATCATCTGGACTTTACCGACCCCGGGCTTAAGGGAAACGCCGCCGCCTATCTTATGCGCGCGGAAAAAGAAATTGCCGACATGACCGAAGTTGTCGCGCGCATGTTCAGCAGGATAAATGACGGCATCAACAACCGCACCAAGGCGTTTCTTGACCAGCACATGCAGGAACTGGCAAAAGAGGAAAGCTACGCCGACCAGATGAAGGAGGGTATTTCAAACTTCCTCGTGCACTGCATGGATCT
Source organism: Candidatus Treponema faecavium (assembly GCA_019113455.1). Taxonomy (GTDB): domain Bacteria; phylum Spirochaetota; class Spirochaetia; order Treponematales; family Treponemataceae; genus Treponema_G; species Treponema_G faecavium. Next base: position 1,890 of record DXHG01000214.1, read on the forward strand.
GCCGATAAACGACAAGCAGCGCGCAAACATATCGGATATGCTCCGCATTGTCGACGACCTTGAAAGCATGACCGATGACTGCTACACAGTCGCGCTGCTTTTGCAGCGCAGCATAGACAAGCATATGAGTTTCGCGCAGGAAGACATGGAGCGGCTTAATCCGTACGTTGATCTGGCAAAACAGTTTGTGCATTTTATAAAAGACAATATCAATAAGCATTTTGATGAAGAGAGGCTCAGACAGGCGCAGAACCTTGAGGATCAGATAGACTTGTTCCGCAAGAATCTTAAGCGCGTTGCGCGCAAGCGGCTGGAAAAAGGTGCGGACGTAAAGAGCGAGCTGCTCTATATCGACCTGGTGCGCAATATAGAAAAAATCGGAGACAGGGCGTTCAGTATCTCAGAGACGCTGTTTAGAACGTAGGTCAGGACACGCAGGCAGAACGCGGACGGTGCCTCAGCCGTAAAACGGCGGCACAAACAGCGGAAACCCGAACGGACCGTGTCCGGGATACACGCGCACCGTATCGGGCAGCTTTGACAGCCTGAGCAGGCTTTCACGAAGCGCTTCCGCACTGCCGCCGTGCAAGTCAGTTCGGCCGTACGATCCGTAAAAGAGCGTGTCTCCGGAAATCAGCAGTCCCTGCGCCGCATTGTACAGACACACAGAACCGGGGCTGTGGCCCGGCGTGCTCAAGACGCTCCAGTCCGCTGCCGCCTGCTGCAGCGATGCGGCAGCGCCTGCAGGAACAAGCAGATTAAGCGTATCGCCTTCGTGCAAGAGTACGTCAGGTTCAGGCAGGCGCTCAAGACAGGCGCACCAGGCGCCGCGGATCCCGGCTTGCGCGGTGTCTTCTGCGTGCACCTGGGCGGACGTGTCTCCCAAACACAGGCGGTCCGCTTCATGAATCGCAACAGCTGCTTCCGGATACAGTGCAAGCATGTCTTTGAGCCCCAGTATATGGTCAAAGTGCCCATGCGTCAGCACAACCGCAAGCGGCGCAAGCCGCTTTTCTGACACGGTCTGCGCAATCCGGTCGGCATCTCCGCCCGGGTCAACAATAACAGCGGCATCCGATGCTTTTTCAAGCTGAATAATATAGGTGTTTACCTCAAGGATTCCGGTTTCGATACGGTATATCATATTAAAAACTTACTGGATTCGCTTGCCGCCTCTGATTCAGCATGTGCATCAGGCTCGGCTGCCGCGTCAGCGGACGATTCGGCTTCAGCATTCGCGGCATCAGGCGGCAGTTCCTGCGCCCCGGCAGCTGCGGCAAGCGTTTTGTCATCAGCATCGGTAAGTTCATCAGTATCGATACCGGCTGCTTCGTCAAACGCTTCTTTTTTCCGCGAATAACTTACCAGCAGATTGCGGCCGCGGTATTCAAGACCGTTCAGGCGGCTGATCGCCGTTTCCGCGTCATCGGCAAACAGCTGCACAAACGAGTAGTTATTCAATACTTTTATCAGCCCGATACGTTCGCGCTCAATTCCGGCGGTATGCACAAGCAGGGATACGAGCTCTTTGACAAACACACGCTTGTTGCGCCCGATGCTGATAAATATAGTCGTTCCTTCGCCATCCTCTATCATTGCCCGGCGCGGCGATTCCTGGCGCGGTGTGTTACCCGCAAAACCGCCTGAACGCGGAAACTCGTTCTGCGTTCGGTGAGAAAACTGCCGGCCGGAATAATTTTTTCGGCTGCCGCGGCTGCACAGCTGTTTTGCCAAATACGCACCGACATATGAACGCAGATTAAACGGCACCGTCTGCTTAAACAACTTTTTTAAACGATTAAGCTCATCAAGATCCGCGTCTGTTTTCACTGCATCAACCGCGCTTTTCAGCGCGGAAACAAAAACCTCTTCCGTTGTATTATTTTCAGTATACATCATTTCATCCTTGTTTTACTTTTCAGTAAATTGTATTTTTTCTTGCTGCTGCAGCTGCATCCAGCATACGCCTGATTCCACGCAAAACCCATTGTGCACTAAAAAATCATGCATGGGGTTTATACACGGAAAGCAGTCTGCAACAACATATAACACGTGTTTTTTTATAAGCATTTCGCAGCACCGCGACAGCAGTGCAGAACCAATGCCCATACCGCGAAATATCGGAAATACAAACAGCGACGCGATACGCGCGCTTTGCGTATTTTCCTGCAGTACCGCAGAAATATATCCGGCAGGCGCGTGTTCCAGTGATTCCGCAGTCAGCGTTACCGCAGTGCGGCTCGCAGACTGCCGCCGCGCTGCTTCCATATCAAGTATAACGGAACACATATGCGGCGGAAACAGCTTAGCAAGCTCGCTGCGATGCACGCGCAGCATATCTGCATAGAACGGCGCGTCTGTTTCTGCCGGTATACACGAAAAGATAAAATCATCCAGTAATAACTCTTGCGTATCTTCAGGTTCTTCCCCTATCCGTTCCAGCCCCCACGAACTGCGCAGTTCATTATACCAGGTATTGACAGCAGCTGTCATGCTGCGGCGTTTATACCGTGTCCACAGCCGTTCAAACTCAGGATATGGTTTTAGGGCGTCTTTAAAAGAACGGAACACGCCTTTCCCTGAAAGCAGTATTTCATGCAGAATGGAACGCACAGCAGGATTATGCAGCGAATATGCAAACTGCTGCATCACCCGATATCCGTGCTCAGATTTCCACTCAGGCAGTGTATAATATCTTCCGCAGCTGTCCGCACATGCGGACGTTTCCGGTACAACGGCTCCCAGCTGAGCGTCAATCACCCAAGTCTCTTTCTGGTTTTCCATCGCGTACAAAATATCGCTTTGGAGCTGTTCTGAAAGCTCAAATACCATGAAAACAAAACCGAGAAACCGCAGACAGCAGTGCTCTTACAAGCTGCTGCGGGAATCTATTACCCTGCTTATCAGACCGTATTCTTTTGCTTCTTCCGCAGACAGCCAGTAATCCCGATCGGTATCAAGTTTTACCTGCTCTACCGGTTTTCCTGTCTCTTCGGCAATAAGAGTATTCAGTTTTTCACGCGTCTTTTCCAATTCAAACGCGTGAATCTCAATCTCTGTAGCAACGCCTTTAATACCGCTCAGCGGCTGATGAATCAAATAATGACTGTTCGGCAGCGCTATGCGCCGTTCCCGCGGCGCTGCAAGTAAAATCAATGCCGCAGCACTCGCTACAAGCCCCATACCAATAGTATATACCGGAACGTTGATAAACCGGATCATATCAAATATGGCATAGCCGGCATCAACATCACCGCCGGGTGAATCAATATATACATATATCGGCTCAGCAGAATCCGATTCAAGGATAAGCAGCTGCCGGATAACTTTTTCCGCAAGATCTTTATTCACCTCGCCGGAAAGCAGTATCTGGCGTGTCTTTAAGAACTTCACACTTAATGCATCAGGCGATGCGTCATTGTCTTTACCGGATTTTGATTCAGCGTCTTCCGCCCGTATCCGGTATTGATCACGTATAGACATAATACGCTCCTCACATATATAGGTAATTTTTGTTACGATTCAGGCTCGCGCAGCTTTGCCTCTTCCCAAAACGTATTCATTTCTGCGCAATGCGCGCTATTCATTTCACAGCCTGTTTCTTTCATACGCCATTCTACATAGCGAAATCTTTGCGCAAATTTTGTATTGGCACGATTAAGCGCGATACTCGGGTCTACGCCCAAATGACGGGAAAGATTAACCACGGAAAATAAGAGGTCTCCTACTTCTGACTCGACACGGAGCTGCGCCGCATTATGAGATTTATCAGCCTGTACGGTAAACGGCTTTGCATCTGCATCGGATGCCGTATGCCGCAGCGCCTCTTTAATTTCTGCTAATTCCTCAGACACTTTATCAAATACAGCGCCGGTGGCATTCCAGTCAAAGCCTTTCTTTGCCGCTTTTTTCTGTATTTTATATGCCTTAAGCAGCGGCGGAAAACCTTCAGGAACGCTGTCGAGCACGGAATCTCCTGCGCGTCCTTCTACCTGCTGTTTGATTGCATCCCACTGCGTAAGCACTTTATCGGCTGTATCGGCAGTACCAAGACACGGTTTGCCTGCAGAATCAGGAAATACATGCGGATGGCGGCGAACAAGCTTATCGCATACCTGCACCAGCACATCTGAAACAGAAAATGCCCCTGACTGCTCAAACATATACGCAATCATAACCGCATTTAAAAACACATCGCCCAGTTCTTCTGCGGTGTGTTCCGCATTCTGCGCCGTAAGCGCATCGATTGCTTCAAATGTTTCTTCAATAAGCGTACTGCGCAGCGACAGCGGTGTCTGTTCTTTATCCCACGGACAGCCATGCGGAGCGCGCAGTTCTGCAATGATTTCATATAATCGCTCAAATGCGGTGCCGGAAGCCTGTACTCCAGCCGTATCCGCAGACATTTTCTGAACATCTGCCGCTTTCTGTTGCGTAAAACTATCAGACATGTACGTATTATATAAAAATATACCTAAAATGGGAACAGGGGGCAGTAAAGAGACTATCTGAAGATAGTCTCTTTACTGCTGCAGGCGAATTTAATTGCCTGCAGCCGCGGCCATAGCTGTTTGGAGCGCCTCAATCACGCCGTTTGACGTAATCGTAGCTCCGGAAACAATATCAAGCGCGTCGGCGCCGCCTGTCTCTACCGCCTGCGTTAAAATCTGATTCACCGCATCTGCGGTAAAATCAGAGTCGCTGATAGACGTTACCTCTGCGGCAGTAATATTCCCATCGGCAACGGTTACGGCCACCTCTATAGGGCCTTTAAATCCCTGAGCGAAACCAGTATATACCGCCGGTTCCTTTGTCTTAGAACAGCCGGCAAACAGCAGCAATCCTGCTGCAGCAAGCGCGGTGCAGCATCGGCACATCACCTTCTTCATACAAACCTTCTGTATTTTCTATATTATTATACTAGAATAATGCTTTTATACAGCAAACAGTGCAGTCATATACACTGGGTATTTACTATACTGCACTGCAAGTATAAATACAAGCTGACAACTCGCCAGGCGCAAGGCACCGGCATTTACTTTTCTCATGGCAAACCAATATATGGGGACAGGTTCACAGACTTGCCGATTTGCAGCAATTTACTTGCACCAAGCTGTCAAGTTTTGAGGCTTTGCCTCAAAACTTCCGACTGCACCGCGACAAGCCTGCATCCATCCAGCACTGAGGAGGTACAGCCGCAAGGTTTAAGCTGTGTTCAAACCTTGAAAGCGTGTGCAACAAGCCTGTACTCATACGCTGCTTGCCTGCCAAAAAGTAAATACCGATGGCCTTGACAACTCGCAGGAATAAAAAAGGCAGCCCTGCACAAGGACTGCCTTTGCCGCACACAGCAAATATACCGCCGTTTATTCAATAACGGCGACAATATCTGCCGCTTTTAAGATGAGATGGTCTTCCCCATCTATTTTAACCGCAGTACCGGCATACTTGTCATACATGACACGCTCTCCTGCCTTAACCTTTATCTTTTCTGTATCATCACCGACCGCAATCACTGTCGCCGTCTGCGTCTTTTCCTGCGCAGTGTCGGGAATGATAATGCCGCTTGCAGTTTTGGCTTCCGTCTTTTCAGTCTTTACCAGAACTCTGTCTGCCAAAGGTCTTACTTTCATATAAATCCTCCGTAATACAGTACCGTAATATAGATATTATATACTATAATATAAAAAAGAAACCGTGCAGCCGTCAAGAAAAAAGCACAGGATTTTCGTATATAAACTGTCCATCGCCTCTTTATGCTGCATTCAGCAAATGAGTTTTTTTACTGCTGCACCTCTATTCGCTCAAGCAAAAGGCGCGCCCTGTTGTGACTCGGGTCAAGAGATACGCAGTACGAAAGCCCTTCAATCGCTTCTTTGAGATTATGCTGGTCTATCTGCAATAACGCCATGCGGTACAGGCACTCAGCTTTTAAAACAGGCGCGCCCGTTTTTGCCGATGCGCTGCGGTATAACTCAAGCGCCTGATAACCGTTTCCCGAAGCCGCATACAAAGCCGCCAGATTCATAAGCGTCTCGCTTGACGGCTCATATGCCGTTATCGTCGTAAAGCCCTGGTACGATTCGTCAATCTCATACAGCAGATACTCATAGATGCGAAGCGCATTGCGCGCCTGATTGTTTTCGACAAAGAAATACGCGGCAAATTCACATTCCCATGACTCCATCATGAAAAGTATATCCATATACGCCGCAGAACCATAGCGGCGCAGCAGATGGCGGTCAAAGATGCGCTGTGCCTCAGAAATCTCATCCTCTTTTGCAAGCGCCGCAGCCGCATACCGCACAAGCGGCGCACTCACAGAGCCATCTGCTTGAGTATTCCGTTCAAGGAGTTCCCAGATATTCACTGCTTCAAGAGCAGAAGCCTCGTTTTTTGCTGCACGGTACGCATTATACGTTTCAGTAAGCTGCAGCGATTCCACAAGAAGCTCCGCTGTGCCTGTCCGCTCATACGCCTCTTCCATGCGCAAAACCGCGTCTTCAACCCGTATCCGCGGATACTCGGCAAGCTTATCCATACGCAGCGAGCTGAGCCCCGCGGTGCGGAGCGCAGTATCAAACTCATCGTCCATATCAAACAGCCGCTCCTGTTCCATCGCAAAACGGCCGTACAGCGCAAGAGCAGGCGCATAGTCAGGATAGTAAGTAAGCAGCGTGTCAAGATTCTCGTATGCGGCGGCATAACTGCCCTGCTGCAGCTGGTAGCGTATCGTATTATAATAGAAAGAAGCCGGTATATCTCCGGGCTCATACTCGCCGCGCATTGTCTCCCGTATGGATTCAGCAAGCGCTTCTTCGTGTGTCAGCTGATAAATATCAGCAGTCAGTGCAAGCGCGTATGCGTTTATTGCCCGCATGTCAGCCCCCTGATCGCCGCCTGCTGTTTCGTCAGAAAGCGCGGCATCGCAGAACATGCGCGCAATGGCAAGATCGTCAAGCGCGGTAATAAAATTACGCGAATCATACGCGCAGTATGCCCAGAACAGCGCGCTTTCCGCATCAGACAGTTCTCCCGGATGCAGCTCAACCGCGCTCGCCATATCGCCCGCAAGCGCCGCCGTTACCGCCGCGTTCCTGAGCCAGCGCTCATCACGGGAACCCTGATACGCCCCCAGATACAGCGGAATCAGGCTTTCATCAGTAAATGCTGTCTCCGTTTGTCCCTGATTACGCAGGTAGATTTCAGTATAGACTGCCGCAAACGGGCTGTGCAGCAGCCGCCCTCCCGCAGCC
>DXHG01000024.1 GCA_019113455.1 Candidatus Treponema faecavium
CTGGCGGTAGCAAGCTTTATCTCGGGCAGCAAACTGCCCGAGATAAGCCGTAACCGCGCCTCTGAAAAAGACAGTTTTGCGAAAGCAATACTGTGCGCACAAGCTGTTACCTGCGCGCAGGTTCCTCTCCCTCCCCGGAAAAAGCAATATATATTGAATAAAAGTACCAATATCCGGTAATATACGGCATATAACTAAACACTTTTGTATTTTTTGTCATAGAGAACAGCAATAGACAGGGGGCCTGGGTGTATACGATTTTAGAAAAACAGCAGCTTTCTCAGGATGTATTTTATTTCAGAGTTTCCGCGCCTGACATAGCCAAAAGCAGAAAGGCGGGGCAGTTTGTGCTTGTGCAGCTTGACGCCGATTTCGGGGAGCGCGTGCCGCTCACGATTGCAGACGCGAACGCTGATGAAGGCTGGATAGCGCTTGTCGTGCAGGCTGTCGGCGCAACGACGCTCAAGCTGTCGCGGCGCGCCGTGGGCGACAAACTTGCCGTAGTGCTCGGTCCTCTGGGCAATCCGACGCATATTTCCCACGTAGGAACGGTCGTGTGCGTGGGCGGCGGCATCGGCGTGGCGCCGCTGTATCCAATCGCGCAGGCGTATAAAGCGGCGGGCAATAAGCTCATCGTAATTATGGGTGCGCGGACAAAAGAGCTCATTATTTTTGAAGACAAGATGCGCGCCATCGCAGACGAGGTGATTATCATGACCGACGATGGTTCTGCCGGCACGAAAGGACTCGTAACGGAGCCGCTTAAGGCGCTCTGCGAGCAGACTCCGCCGCCCGACGAGGTGGTGGCGATAGGACCGCCGGTGATGATGAAATTCTGCGCTGAAACGACGCGCCCATTCGGTATTCACACCGTCGTGTCGCTCAACACGATCATGATAGACGGCACGGGCATGTGCGGCGGCTGCCGCGTTACGGTCGGCGGGGAAACAAAGTTCGTATGCGTTGACGGACCTGAGTTTGACGGACATCAGGTTGATTTCAGCAATATGATGCTCCGCATGAAGGCGTTTAAGGAGCGCGAACAGAAAGACCTGCACAAGTGCCGCATGAGGGCGCAGGCCGCGGCGCTGCAGGCAGGGAGGGAAAACTGATGGCAGAAACGGAATATATCACGCGGGAACAATATGACGCACAGGCGCACGCGCTGCGCGAGTCGATTGCGGGCAAAACATTGTCTGCAAAAGACCGCGCCGCCATTCCGCAGCAGGACATGCCCGTGCGCGAGCCGCATGAACGAGCGCGCGTCATGGACGAGGTGGCGCTGGGATATACGGCAGACCAGGCGGTTGTAGAGGCGATGCGCTGTTTGCAGTGCGCGGCGGCTCCCTGCATGAAAGGCTGCCCTGTGTCGGTGCCGATTCCGCAGTTTATCGCAGAGATGGCGAAAGGCGAGTTCAAGAAGGCAGTCGATATTATCAAGACGGCGAATCTGCTTCCCGCTGTGTGCGGACGGGTGTGCCCGCAGGAGAAGCAGTGCCAGGGCTCCTGTACGCTCGGAAAGATACACAAGGACGCGGAAAAGGCTGTGGCTATCGGCCGGCTTGAGCGCTTTGCCGCAGACTATGAGCGCGAGCACGGCCTTGAAACAATCCCTGAGGCCGCAGCAGATACGGGCCGCCGCGTTGCCGTTATCGGTTCCGGCCCCGCAGGCCTCACTGCCGCAGCGGATCTTTGCCGCGCCGGTCATCGGGTAACGGTATTCGAGGCGTTCCACAAGGAAGGCGGCGTCATGGTGTACGGTATTCCTGAGTTCCGCCTGCCGAAAGCGATTGTCGCAAACGAAGTCGATATGCTTAAAAAGATGGGTGTTGAGTTCCGCACTAATTTTCTTGTGGGGCGCACGGGCACGCTGCCGCAGCTTTTGAACGATCAGGGGTTTGACGCGGCGTTTATCGGCGTGGGCGCGGGGCTGCCGAAGTTCATGGGCATTGGGGGTGAGAACCTTATTGGTGTGTTCAGCGCGAATGAGTATCTGACGCGCGCCAATCTGATGAAGGCGTACGACATGCGCCATGCGGACACGCCGCTGTTTGCCGCAAAGCATGTGATGGTTGCAGGCGGCGGCAACGTGGCGATGGATGCGGCGCGCATGGCGCTCAGGCTGGGGGCTGAAACGGTACAGGTGATTTACCGCCGCACGCGCGCCGAAATGCCTGCGCGCCGCGAGGAGATTGCCCACGCGGAAGAAGAAGGCGTGGTATTCCGATTTCTTGAGAATCCGGTGCAGGTGCTCGGCGACGAAAACGGCCGCGTACGCGGCGTTATCGCGCTTTCGTATGAGCTTGGCGAGCCTGACGAGTCGGGCAGGCGCAGTCCGGTGCCGATTGCAGGCAGCGAGCATGAGATTGCGTGCGACGCCCTGATTGTGGCGCTCGGCAACGGGAGCAATCCGCTTTTGGTGCGTACAACGCCGGGTCTTAACGCAGACAAACGCGGGCGTATCGTGGCCGACGATGCGGGCAAAACGTCGTATCCGCACGTGTGGGCGGGAGGCGATATTGTGCTCGGGGCTGCGACGGTGATACTTGCGATGGGCGAGGGGCGCCGCGCTGCCGCCTCCATGAACGAGTATCTTGCCGCACTTGACTGACCGCGGGCGTATTGATAAGATGCGCACATGCTGAACCTTGACCCCTCACGGCTCTTTCTGCTGTTTCTGATTTA
>DXHG01000215.1 GCA_019113455.1 Candidatus Treponema faecavium
AGCTTGAGGTGAATCCGGGCCCCGGCGCCATTCTTCCTGAAATGTCTGCCGCTGAGGCGCGCGCGGTTTTGCAGCAAAACCTTGCAGAAATCTGGCCGGTATGCGGCGTCAATAATCACGAGGGATCCCTGATTACGCAGCTTGAACCGCTTGTAGGCGCGGTGCTTGACGTGTGTGCCGAACAGGGGATATTCTTTCTTGATTCACGCACTACCGCGTCGAGCGTGGTGCGCTCTGCCGCGGACGGACGCGGTATGCGGGTGCTTGAACGGCAGGTGTTTCTTGACAACACGCAGTCAGAACAGGATATGCTGCATGAATTTCTGCGCGGGCTTGCTATTGCAAACGAGCAGGGATACGTGATTATGATCGGCCATGTCTGGTCGACCGCGCTGCCTTCGTTTCTTGAAAGCCTGTATCCGGTGCTGACTGCGGCAGGTTACCGGTTTATTGCGCCGTCCGAGCTGTACCGTGAACTGAATGAGGAAATACTGTATGAAAGTGCTGGGAATTGAATCGTCGTGTGATGAAACGGCCGCCGCTGTTGTGGAAGACGGCCGCGCGATACTGAGCAATGTAGTGGCGACGCAGATACCGTTTCATAAGACGTTCAGCGGCGTCGTGCCTGAAATTGCAAGCCGCAAACACGCCGAATGGATACTGCCGGTTGTAACGCAGGCGCTGCGCGAGGCGAACCTTGAGCTTAAAGACATAGACGCGGTGGCCGCAACAAACCGGCCCGGGCTTATGGGCTCTCTCCTTGTGGGGCTCACGTTCGGCAAGACGCTTGCGTGGTCGCTTGGCAGGCCGTTTATCGCGGTCAATCACATGCTCGGCCATCTGTACGCGGCGCATCTGCATGAAGATATCGCGTATCCCTATATCGGGCTGCTGGTATCCGGCGGGCACAGCATGATTTGCAAAGTGTCTGACTTTGACGACATAGAAGTGCTGGGCACAACGATTGATGATGCGGCAGGCGAAGCGTTTGATAAAGTTGCGAAGTTTTACGGCTTTGGGTATCCCGGCGGCGTGATTATTGACAGGCTCGCGAAGCAGGGAAATCCGCATGCGGCGCATTTTCCCGTTCCGTCGCTGCACAAAGGCGATCACCGCTACGATGTGTCGTATTCAGGCCTTAAGACGGCGGTTATCAATCAGCTGGATCAGTTCTGGGATCCGGCATTTGAAAAAACGCCGGAAAACATTGCGGCGGCGTTTCAGGAGACTGCGGTGCGTATCCTCGTGAGCCGCCTGCTGCGCGCTGCTGCTGACACGGGGCTCACGACTGTCGTTGCAGGCGGCGGCGTCGCCGCGAATTCGCGGCTGCGGGCGCTGCTTGCGGATCACAGCGAACTGCACTGCATATTCCCGCCGCTGAAACTGTGCACGGATAACGGCGCGATGATAGCCGGAGTAGGGTATAGGTTTCTTGCGCGCGGCGATAAAAGCGGCTGGGACACAACGGCAAGTGCGCGCGTTCCGGCATTTAAACGCGGGCTTGCGCGCGGGCGTGAAAGTCCGCGTTTAAACTAAGGATCCGCGGAACTCCCGCTGGGATTTTGCCGTATCATACATCGCCGGCGGAAAATACCGTGGTTTTCGTGCGGCGCATATATCTGTCCGTATATATACCTGTCAGTAAAATATTCCGATACATAGAGTATGAAACGGTGCAACACTCTTGTATTGTGCGTTCTGGTGCATAGCATGTGCGCAGGCGTTCTGGCGGCGCAGGAAGAGCCGGTGTCAATCAGCTATTCAGGCAGCCGCTCATATACGCTCATTGAGCGAAGCGACATCCGCCGCTACGACGGCGGCCGGTACACGGGGCTGCTTTCGCGGGAAACGCGCGCGTTTATTTCCCCGCAGACTGCCGCTGACGGCGCGAGTTCGTACAGCGGCAATTTCTTTGTGCTTGAACAGACTAAATCAAACGGACGCAGCACGGCAAAAGGTATCGACGCGGTGGTGCCGGTTGTGTTTAAGATTGACGCTTCGGGCAATATGACAGTCAGTTCCGAAAGCCCGTATCCGGAATACCGCAGTTTTCCCTCATTCCCCGATAAGCCGGTAAAGCCGGGAGACTCGTGGATAGGCAGCGCGGAACGCTGTGTAGACCCGCTGGGTACGGGGCAGTTTACCCGCATCCCGATACTGGTTGAATACCGCTACATAGGCGAAGAAACGTATAAGGGCGAAGAAGCCTATCATATACGCGCAAAATGGGCGACCCGCTATGGCAATATGACAGGCGGTTCATTTGATCCTGGAGGCGACCCGGCGCTTATGCGTGCTTCGGGTACGCATGACGCGGATATTATGGTGCGCAAATCTACCGGCGAGACAATCGTGATACGCGACGTTATGGACGAAACGTTTTTATATCAGGGCGGGCAGACTGTCGCGTTCAAAGGCTCAAGCGTGTTTTTTACGGAGTACCCTCCGGCGATAAACCGCGGCGCGATACTGTCTGCGCTTGAACAGATCGCGACGGTGTCTGACGAAAAGGGTGAATTTGATCCTGCGGGAATGGGACATACGGAAGCCGTGTCCGGAACAGGCGGTTCCGCTGGCACAAGTACCGGCGGTTACGGCACAGGCCTTGCAGATGCAGGCATCGATGATGCAGGCATCATAGACGCCGGAGAACGCGGGGAAGGAACTGCGGGAGGCGGTTTGAGCCGTTCCGCGCTTGAATCGGCGCTTGCAGCAAATTCGGGCGGAAATACCGGCGTAAGCGGTGCCGCAGGCGATGTGAAAAACGACATTGTCGTGGAAGAAACGGACGCGGGGCTGCGCTTGTCTGTTCAGAATATACGGTTTCAGCCTGACAGCGACCAGATACTGCCGCAGGAACGGAGCCGCCTTGACGATATTGCGCGCGTGCTGAAGCTTGCCGGAGACGCGCAGTTCCTCATTGAGGGGCATACCGCCGCTGTTGGAAAACCAGCCGGAGAGCAGCAGCTTTCGGTTGAACGCGCGCGCGCTATTGCCAAAGAGCTTGCGGCGCGCGGCATAGACGCCGAACGCATGATGTGTACGGGATACGGCGGCACGCGTCCGATTGGGGATAATTCAACGGACGAA
>DXHG01000216.1 GCA_019113455.1 Candidatus Treponema faecavium
CTCACCGACATGGTAAAAAAAGGCGGCGTCATGGCGAGCACCGCAATCGGCGGGCTTTCCGGCGCGTTTATTCCCGTCTCCGAAGACGAAGGCATGATAGCCGCCGTCAAAAGCGGCGCGATCACGCTTGAAAAGCTTGAAGCGATGACCTGCGTCTGCTCCGTCGGGCTCGACATGATTGCGATTCCGGGAGACACCGCGGAATCAACGATAAGCGGCATTATCGCCGACGAGATGGCAATCGGCATGGTAAACAACAAAACGACTGCCGTACGCCTGATTCCGGTTCCGGGAAAGACGGTCGGAGACTGGGCAGAGTTCGGCGGCCTGCTCGGCGGCGCGCCGATACTGGCGGTAAATGGTTTTTCGTGCGCCGATTTTATCGCACGCGGCGGACGCATTCCGGCTCCGATTCACAGCTTCAGAAACTGACAAAGGCGTTTTTATACCATATGGCACAGCAACAGACGCAGCACACTGCGCTCAACACTAAACCTGATTTTTCTCTTTTCAAAAGCCTGCTGTTTACGGCGGCGCCTATTATCTTTCAGAATCTTACGCAGTCGTTTATCAATATGCTTGACACGATTATGGTGGGACGGCTCGGAGAAGTTGAGATAGCGGCGGTCGGCCTGGGAAACCAGATATACTTTATGATGACGATGATACTGTTCGGCATCGCTTCCGGCGCATCCATCTTTATCGCGCAGTTCTGGGGCCAAAAGGACGTCGCCGGCATCAGAAAAACGCTCGGCCTAAGCCTCTCCGCCGCGGGCATCGTGAGCGTACTCTTTATGGCGGCGGCGCTTGCCGTCCCCGAAACGCTCATCTCGCTCTATTCGGCAGACACCGCCGTCATCAAGGAAGGCGGCGCGTATCTGCGCGCCGTCGCGGTCAGCTACCCGATTACGGCGGTCAGTTTTGTATACGCGCAGGCGCTCCGCAGCACCGAGAAACTGCAGCTCCCGCTTGCGGCGGCGGTCGCCTCGCTTGCGGTAAACGGGCTGCTCAATTATCTCTTTATTTTCGGCGTCGGACCGTTTCCTGAGCTTGGCGTTGTGGGCGCCGCAATCGGCACGGTGGCGGCACGCGTCATAGAGCTCGCGCTGCTGCTGTTCGTCTCGTACCGGCGGCGATATCCCGCCGCCGGCACATGCCGGGAACTCTTTTCGTTTAACGGCTATCTTATCCGCCGCTACATCATCATCGCCGTGCCGGTTATCATCAACGAAACGCTGTGGGGCGGCGGCATTACGATGCAGAACTCCATCTTTGCGCACGCGGGAACAGACGCAATCGCCGCATTCAACATAACCGGCACTATCTCGCAGCTCACGTGGGTATTCTTTATCGGCTGCGGCAACGCCGCCGCCATCGTTATCGGCAAGCGCATCGGAGAACACAACGACGTGCTTGCGCGCAAAAGCGCGAACACGTTCGCGCTGTACATGCCGCTGTTCGCATGCGCGTTTGCGCTGCTGCTTCTGCCGCTGTCGCGGCTGCTTCCGCTGCTCTTTAAGGTATCCCCGCACATTATCGAACAGGCGGCCGCGATGCTGTACGTGCTCATGGTCTCGTATCCGTTCAAGGCGTTCAACATGTGCATGGTCGTCGGTGTGTGCCGCTCAGGCGGAGATACCGTGTTTGCGGCGGTGTGCGACGTTGCGTTCATGTGGCTTATTGCACTGCCGCTCGGCGCGCTTGCAGCGCTGTATCTGCACGCGCCTGCGTGGATCGTGTACTGCTGCGTCATCTGCGACGACTGGATAAAAGCGGCGCTCGGCTTATGGCGGCTGCGTTCCGGCAAGTGGCTGCACCACGTTACGGAACCAGCGCAGTAATTCCGTTATTCAGCACACGGCTCGGCGCAAAAGCGGCACATATGCGTAAAAAAAGCATATATATACTATATGAACCAGACAGCATATGCCGCCGATCCCGTAACGATTGCGGCGCAGAAGCTTTTTCGCGTGCCGTACCTGTATCCGTGGCAGCGACTCGTTATTGCCAATATCCTTGATGTGCTGCGCTGCTGCGAAACAGGCTCGGCGCCGGAACCCGAAATTGAAGCATGGGCAAAGCAGATTGTGCTTTTGCCCACCGGCGCGGGCAAATCGCTGTGCTTTCTGCTTCCGGCCGTTATCGACCGGTGCACTGCGCAGGGAACGCCGCCGCGCCCCACGATCATCATCTATCCGCTGCTTGCGCTCATGGCTGACCAGCAGCGAAGGCTTTCAGAACTTGGTATTCCCTACGCGCTGCTCCGCGGCGGGCAGACACCGCAGGAACGCGAAGAGGCGCTGCGCTCGATAGAACACGGCGCGCGCATTATCATCGCCAATCCCGAAGTGCTTGAGTCTCCGCGGCTGCGAAAGCGGCTCTGCCGGCAGCGCATCATCCACGCCGTCATAGATGAGGCGCACTGCGCCGCCGAATGGGGAGACACGTTCCGCCCGTCATACCTGCGCGTTGCCGACACGATACGGGCGCTTAACATTCCCGTTGTGAGCGCCTTTACCGCCACTGCCTCCCCGCCGGTGCTCATGCGCATCCAGGAGATTCTCTTTAACGGAGAGGCGCATATACTGCACGGGGATACCGACCGCCCCAACATCAGATACCGCGTCGTGCACGCCTGCAATAAAACAAACGCTGTGCTTGAGCTTACCGAGCAGTATAAAAAACCCTTGCTCGTGTTCTGCCGCACGCGCGCCCGTGCGGAACACATGGCGCACCTGTGCGCGGCGCTGCACGGGGCTGAACGCGTGCGGTTTTATCATGCGGGTCTGTCGAAAGAAGAGAAAAAAGCCGCCGAACGCTGGTTCTTTGAAAGCACAGACGGCATTATGGCCGCCACCTGCGCATACGGGCTTGGAGTTGACAAAAAAGACATACGCACGGTAATTCACCTTGACGCACCGCCTGCGCCGGAAGCCTATATACAGGAAGCCGGGCGCGGCGGCAGGGACGGCAGCATAACGACCGCGGTGCTCGTCTGGTCTCCGCAGGATACGGAACAGGCGGCTGCCGCCGACAGTAAACAGCAGCGCGTTTTCAGCGAATATGTGTCGGGAGGCACGTGCAGGCGCACGGTGCTGCTCGCCGCGATGGGCGAAACTGCCGGCGTATGCAGCGGCTGCGACGTGTGCGACGGAGACGCGTGCAGCACTGCCGCCGACGCACAGCGCGTGCAGCGCTTTATACGGGCGCATCAGGGACAGTACACGCTCACGCAGGCAGCACAGCAGGCGGCACGGCAGCTGAACGCCGAACGGCAAAAAAACGGGCTCATTCCGATCTGGAATGAGCCCGACATCAAGGAGGTAATACAACGGCTTTGCATGGAACGCCGGATTGCACAAAAGAAAGCATGGTATGAAAAAGAACTGCGCCTTTACGCCCCGTCTTCTTCCGAAGGTTCATCGGCAGGAGCTTTCTGAGCGGCAGCCGCAGAAACAGCGGCTCTTTTCCGCGGCAATATGCGCGCAGGCCGCTTGCGGTATCTGATAACGTACATGATAAAATTTAAGTACAGCAATACCGCGGCGGTAATACAGATAACACGCCAATCAGAAAGCACTGCCTTTACTACTGCAACAACCTGCGCCAACTCCATATATATATTATCGGCAGATTGCGCCGTTTCTAAAGCGGGATGCGCAGCCGCCGCTGCCGTGCCTTCCGTTTATGCCGCGCAAAACTCGCCGCCAGCAGCTTTCCTGCCGATCATCAAGGCTTGCGCCAAGGTGATTCTTCTTCCCCAAAACAAAGTACAGAGAATACCAAAGAAAAAAACCGCGCGTTCACACGCAGAAAAAAACGCAGTGAACTGCAAAGCTGGCGCCGCAGGTGCAGCGCTTAAGCCTATTGACTCTTTTCCGCGTCAAAAGCTACCATTACCTATGGTTGGCATAATTGATTACAACGCGGGCAACATACGAAGTGTTGCCCGCGCCCTCACTGCGATAGGCGCATCTTTTTCCGTTGCGAAAACGCCGCAGGAACTCAGCGCAGCAAGCCGCCTGATATTTCCCGGCGTCGGCGATGCCGCATACGCGATGGCGCAGCTTAAAAAAAGCGGCTTTGATTCTTTTCTGCGCGACAAGGTGCAAGCCTGCGTTCCCATCCTCGGTATCTGCCTTGGCTCGCAGATCATATTCGATTACTCGGAAGAAGGAGACACGGAATGTTTAGGACTCGTGCCCGGCACGATACGGCATTTTAATTCCGTGTGGACAGAAGCACAGCGCAGCGGCAGAAAAATACCGCATATGGGCTGGAACGACGTTGCGTTCAGCGGCGCGCAGAGTGCGTCAGACCCCATCTTGGCCGGAATAGCGGACCGCACCGATTTTTATTTCGTGCATTCCTACTGCATCTGTCCGTGCGATTCAGGCGTCGTGCTCGGCACGGCGGAATACGGCTGTGCAGTCCCCGCGGTGCTGCGTTCCGGTTCAGTATGGGCGCTGCAGTTTCATCCTGAAAAATCAGGCGCGCCGGGTCTGCGGATGCTGCAAAACTTTATCCGCGAAGACGCACAGCTTTCCGGCGAAGTACAGGAGGCAGCATGTTAAAAAAGCGCATTATCGTCTGCCTTGACGTAAAAGACGGCAGAACAACAAAAGGCATCCGGTTTAAGAACAATATCGATATCGGAGACCCCGTGTCCATGGCGGCAGAGTATTACCGGCAGGGAGTTGATGAGCTTGTGTTTTACGACATTATGGCATCGGCGCGCGGGCACGGTCCCAACCTTGACCTTATCGCATCGGTTGCCGCACAGGTGTTTATTCCCTTCTGCGTCGGCGGCGGCATCGGCACGGTAGCGCATATCAGGGCGGCGATACTCGCCGGCGCGGAAAAGATCAGCCTGAACTCACAGGCGGTAAAGAACCCGGAGCTTGTCAGCAGCGGCGCGCGCATATTCGGCAATCAATGCATCGTTCTCGGCATGGACGCAAAAAAAGACGCCTCTGCGCCCAGCGGCTACCGCGTGTACATAAACGGCGGACGCACGGCAACGGAGCTTGACGCGCGGGAATGGGCGGTGCGCGCAGCAGAACTCGGCGCCGGAGAAATTGTGCTGAACTCGATAGACGCCGACGGCACCCGCAGCGGCTATGAGCTTACGCTCACGCGCATGATCGCGCGCGCCGTTCCGATTCCGGTTGTCGCGTCGGGCGGCGGCGGCACGCCCGAGCATCTTGCGGCGGTGCTCACGCACGGCGAGGCTGACGCAGCGCTTATCGCAAGCATGGTACATTCAGGGGAATACACGGCAGCCGGCATCAAGCAGGCGCTCGCAGAGGCAGGAGTACCGGTGAGGCAGGCACGCGCATGAGCGCACTTTCGCTTTTGTGGCAGCTTTTTTCAGTATTTTTCAAAATCGGCGCAGTAACGTTCGGCGGCGGCTACGCGATGATTCCGATATTGGAGCGGGAACTCGCACAGAAACGCGGCTGGACAACCGAAGAAGAGCTCATGGACTATTACGCGATTGCGCAGATAACGCCGGGAATTATCGCGGTAAATGTGGCCACGTTTATCGGCTACAACAAAAAAGGCGTTATCGGGGCCGTTACGGCAACAGCGGGCGTTGTCGCACCATCTGTTATCATCATTTTGGTTATCGCGCACTGGATTGGCAGTTTTTCAGACGTAGCCTGGATACAGAAAGCGCTCGCCGGCATCAATATCGCAGTCGCGGCGCTGCTTACGCAGGCGGTTGTCTCGTTCTGCAAGAAAACGATTAAGGACATCATAGGCGCAGCCATAGCGGCTGTATCATTTGCCGTGATTTTTATCTGGGACATAAATCCTGTGTGGGTTATCGCGGCCGCAGCTGCCGCAGGCATCGCGCTCGCGCCGCATTACGCCAAGCGGCAGATGCATACCATGCGCGAGCAGCGGCGTACGCTGCAAGGCACGGAAGAACAGGACGCAGCCGCGCAGTCCCTGTCTGCACAGCCGCAGAATACAAAAAACTCCGCAGAGGATGGCGCACAATGAGTCTTTTTGAACTGTTCTGGCTCTTTTTTTATATCGGGCTTTTTACCATTGGCGGCGGCCTTGTCGCTATCACGCTCATGTATCAGCCGCTTGTCGGCGCAGGTCTTATCAGCTCTGCGCTCTTTTACAATATGGTCGCCATATCGGAATCGACGCCGGGGCCTATCGGCATCAACATGGCGACATATGTCGGCTATGAGCTTTTCGGCCCCGCAGGCGGCGTTATCACAACCGCAGGAACGGTGCTGCCCTCGCTCATCGTGATTATCATCATCGCAAAGTATTTTGCCCGTATGCAGGCAAACGCGCTTGTGCAGGCGGCGTTTACGGGCCTGCGCCCCGCTGTTACCGGCATGATTGCGGTCGCCGCCGCGCAGGTAATGCAGATCACGCTTGTAAACATACCGGCATTTATCGAAACAAAAGACGCCCTTCGGCTCGTAAACGTTAAAAACTGCGTGTTTTACGCGCTTTCGCTTACTGTGCTTTTAAAGATGCGCCTGCATCCGGTGTTCGTCATCCTTGCGGGCGCTGTGTTCGGCGTGCTGTTTCTGTAGCGGCGGCCGTTTACGGCAGCAAGCCCGCGGCGGATCCTGCCAAGCAGCCCGCGCTCCGCTATCTGCCTTCAAACTGCGCCTGATACAGCCTGCTGTACACGCCGCCGGCGGCAAGCAGGCTCTCGTGCGTTCCTGTCTCGCAGATACCCTCGTCCTCGATAACGATGATATTGTCAGCGTTCCGCACCGTAGACAGGCGGTGTGCAATCACGAGCGTCGTGCGCCCCTTGGCAAGCTCGTCAAACGCGTGCTGAATACGCAGCTCCGTCGCCGTGTCAAGCGCGCTTGTCGCCTCGTCAAGAATCAGCACCGGCGGATTTTTGAGGAACACCCGTGCAATCGCAATGCGCTGCTTTTGCCCGCCCGAAAGCGTAATGCCCCGCTCGCCGATAATCGTGTCGTAGCCATCAGGCATGTGCATAATGTCGTCGTGTATCTCGGCGCGCTTTGCCGCATCGACAATGTCTTCTTCGCGCGCATCTGGATTGCCGTACGCGATATTCTCGCGCACGGTTCCGGCGAACATAAACACATCCTGCTGCACGATGCCGATATTGCGCCTGAGCGACGACACCGTTACATCGCGCACGTCATAGCCGTCTATTGTGATGCGCCCCTGCTGCACTTCGTAAAAGCGCGCAAGCAGATGGCAGAGCGTCGTCTTGCCGCCGCCCGACGGCCCCACGAGCGCCACTTTCTGCCCGGGCTCTATGCTGAAATTCACGTGAGAAAGCACCTCAGGGCTTGTACGGTACGCAAAGCCCACGTCCTCGTAACGGATGCGCCCCTGCACCCGCGTAAGCTCGTGCGCGTTCTGCTTTTCGGGCACCTCGTCGTGCGTGTCCATGAGCTCAATAAAGCGTCCGAATCCGGCAATACCGATAGAGAACTGCTCCACAAATGCCGTAAGCCGCCGCACCGGCTGCAAACACGCAGCAACAAACAGGTTTGCCGTTATCAGGTCTGCAAGGTTCATCCGGCCAAGCATAATGAGCACGCCGCCTGCGGCAAGCACAACAATGTTGAGCGTCTGCGTTACAAAATCGGTGCTGCACTGAAAAAATGCCATATTGCGGTAATACTGTTTTTTTGCAGAGATAAACTCGCCGCACGAGCGGTCAAAGCGCTCTTCCTCAAAGCGCTCATTCGCAAACGCCTGCGTTACGCGCACACCCGAAATGCTTGACTCAATAGCGGCGTTGATGACGGCAGTCTTTTCCTTTACCCGCCGCGACGCTCCCACCAGTTTTTTTCGCAGCAGCATCACGAGCGCGAGCATTACCGGCAGGAATACGAACAGCACAAGCGCAAGCTCCCAGCGGATAACGAGCAGCAGGATAAACGAGCCTGCGAGCGTCAGCACGGAAATTACGATATCCTCAGGCCCGTGATGCGCGAGCTCCGTGATTTCAAACAAATCGTTTGTCAGGCGCGACATGAGATGGCCGGTGCGGTGGTTGTCATAGAACGAAAACGACTGTTTTTCCAGATGGCGGAACAGGTCGCGGCGCATGTCGCTTTCGACAAGCACACCGAACGTGTGGCCAAAGTAATTGACGAACCACGTTGCCGCCGCACGCAGCACGAACATCACAAACAGCGCCGCGATGAGCACGGCGAAAAAGCGGAACAGATTATGAGGCAGCAGCTCCGTTACCGCAAACCGCGTGAACATGGGGAACAGCAGGTCTGTCGCCGAGATAAATGACGCGCACACCATGTCTGCCGCAAACACTTTCCAGTGCGGCCGGTAATACGAAAAAAAGCGAAATAGCCTGTTTTTTGTTTTCATAGCGCCGCCAGTATATCGCAAACGGTCTTTTTTGGGGAGAGAGGAGGGGACTTCCCTCCCAGGTCTTTCTCTTTCCCCGGCAGTGCGGGCTTGGTCCTTTGATGGTTTTCCGCAGTGCGGTAAGCTGCCAAGTTTAGGGCGTAAGCCCTAAACTTGCATGGGTGCAGTCGAAAGTTTTGAGTCACAGCCGCAAAACTTGACAGCTTGGTGCAAGTAAGTCGCTGCAAAGCGGCAAGTCTCTGATCCTGTACCCATATATATATTAATTGACTATGAGAAAAGTAAACGCCGGTGCCCTGTCTGCAAGTCTTTTCTTATACCGCTCCATTACCGGTCTGCCTGCATCCAATACATACCCGCCTGCCAATCCTCCCATTTAAACAGTCTGTCGGCGCCCGTACAGCGGGAACGCGCAGTCAAAGACGCACAGCGCGTTACAGTGCGTTTGCCGCAGCTGCAAGTATCTGCTCAAGCGCACCAAGGCCGCCGGAAAGCGGCTTTCCGGCGGAACGCACGGCGCGCGCGGCAGCGATCCGCTCAGGCACGTCGGGGGCTTCTCCGCACCAGCGGCGTATTGCTGCCGCCTCATACGACGGGTGATTGCGCACAATCAGCACGACTGCGCCGTCGTCGGCGTGAATCATATCGCTCCGCTTGAGCGCAGCGGCAT
>DXHG01000217.1 GCA_019113455.1 Candidatus Treponema faecavium
TCTTTAAACGATATTTCCAAATCATAGCGCAGACTGTCTCCCTGCCCGGGATCGGAAGCGCTGGCGCGGCGGCGGCCTCCCATGCCTGCGCCGCCGAACAGGTTTTCAAAAATATCGCTGAAACCGCCGCCGAACAAATCGCTGAAATCGTTGAACGCGTGGGAATACCCGCTGCCTGCGCCGCCGCCCATTCCTTCAAGACCGGCAAAGCCGTACTGGTCATATATCTGGCGTTTCTGGTCGTCAGAAAGCACTTCATATGCTTCTGTCGCCTCTTTAAATTTATCTTCCGCCTCTTTGTTTCCGGGATTGCGGTCAGGATGATACTGTATCGCTAATTTACGGTATCCTTTTTTTATATCTTCTTTTGTTGCGTTTTTCTGGACACCAAGAACTTCATAATAATCGCGTTTTGCCATTATCTTTCGCCTTCCACTATACTATACCAATAATTAAGCAAATATACAATAATAAAACAAAAGGGAGCTGTACACACCGTACACCTCCCTTTAGTACAGAAGACTTATCCGTACAGATACGCTTGCGCGTTATTTCTTGTCATCGTCGACAACTTCATACTCTACATCATCGGCAGTTCCCTTTGCGGGACCCGAACCTGCATCAGAAGAAGCGCCGGCGGCTCCGTTATTCGGCGCAGCGCCTGCACCGGAAGCCTGCTGCTGCTTATAGACTTCTTCAGCAATCTTATATGAAGCCTGCTTCAGCGCTTCCGTCTTGGCCTTAATGTCTTCAATATTGTCCGTCGTCAAAGCCTGCTTCAGCGCGGCAATCGCGTCTTCAATTTTCTGCTTGTCGGCTCCGGAAATCTTGTCTCCCATTTCCTTCATGCTCTTTTCGGTAGCATAGACAAGCGAATCAGCGTCGTTGCGCACTTCAACGCGTTCGCGCTCTTTTTTATCCGCCTCGGCGTTCGCCTCGGCCTCTTTTACCATGCGGTCAATCTCGCTCTCGCTCAAACCGCTCGAGCTTTCGATGCGCACATGCTGCTCCTTGCCGGTGCCAAGGTCTTTTGCGGACACGTGGACAATGCCGTTCGCGTCAATGTCGAACGTAACTTCAATCTGCGGAACGCCGCGCGGTGCGGGCGGAATACCTTCCAGATTGAAATTGCCGAGCGTGCGGTTCTGATTAGCCATCTCGCGCTCGCCCTGCAGTACGTGGATCGTTACAGCCGTCTGTCCGTCAGCCGCTGTAGAGAATATCTGGCTCTTGCGCGTCGGAATCGTCGTATTGCGCGGAATCAGCTTTGTAAACACGCCGCCCATCGTTTCAATACCGAGAGACAGCGGCGTTACGTCGAGCAGCAGCACGTCTTTAACGTCTCCGCCCAGGATACCGCCCTGAATAGCAGCTCCTACCGCAACCGCCTCGTCGGGGTTAACGCCTTTGGAACCTTCTTTGCCAAAGAGCTCTTTTACAACTTCCTGCACTTTCGGCATACGGGTGGAACCGCCGACAAGCAATACCTCGTCTATTTTGCTCGCCGTAATGCCGGCGTCTGCAAGCGCCTTGCGGCACGGTTCTTTTGTGCGTTCAAGCAGGTCTTCGGTCATCTGCTCAAATCTGGCGCGCGTCAGGCTCTTCTGCAGGTGCTTGGGCCCGCTTGAGTCAGCCGTGATAAACGGCAGGTTGATCTCGGTGCTCGCCATATTGGAAAGCTCAATCTTGGCTTTTTCCGCCGCCTCGCGCAGACGCTGCAGCGCCATGCGGTCCTGAGACAGATCGATACCGGTATCGTTTTTGAACTCCTCAATAAGCCAGTTGATTATACGCCGGTCGAAGTCATCGCCGCCCAAATGCGTATCACCGTTTGTCGACTTAACCTCAAACACGCCGTCGCCAAGCTCAAGGATGGAAATATCAAACGTACCGCCGCCCAGGTCGTATACGGCGATTGTCTTTTCAGATTTCTGGTCTTTATTAAAACCGTACGCCAGAGACGCCGCGGTCGGCTCGTTGATAATGCGCTTGACATCAAGACCGGCAATCTTGCCTGCGTCTTTTGTTGCCTGCCGCTGCGCATCGTTAAAATACGCCGGCACCGTGATAACCGCTTCCGTAACTGTCTCGCCAAGATAGTCTTCCGCAGTCTTTTTCATCTTCTGCAGAATAAAGGCGCTGATCTCCTGCGGGGAATACTCTTTTCCCTCGATGCTGATGCGCACATCCTCGCCATGATCAACAACGTGGTACGGCACAAGCTTTGCCTCGCCGGTCAGCTCGCTGTAGCGGTGACCGATAAAGCGCTTAATCGAATACACGGTGTTTTCAGGATTCGTTACCATCTGGTTTTTCGCCGGCTGACCAACAATGCGCTCGCCCTTACTCGTAAAACCGACGATAGACGGCGTAGTCCTTCCACCCTCCGAATTCTGAATGACAACCGGTTCGCCGTTTTCCATAACGGCAACGCATGAGTTCGTGGTGCCTAAGTCTATACCAATAATTTTTCCCATACTTATGTTCCTCCAAAACTGCACGGGCAGTTTATAATATCAATTTTCCTGTGTTTCCTCAGAAGCGCCGCCGTCAGGCTGTTCCGCTCCCTGAGCCGCCGCGTCCGGCATCGTAACCATCACTTTTGCGTGCCTGATAACACGGTCTTTTAATTTATATCCTTTCAGATATACTTCAGTACACGTCGGCACGGAAACCGCGCCCTGCATACTGCCGATTGCCTCATGAATATTCGGGTCAAACACATCGCCTTTCTGTCCGTATCCGGTAAGGTTGTATTTTGACTCAAGCATATTCACCAGCTGCGTCTTTGTCATTTCGACTCCCTGCTTTATCGCGGCAGCGTCCGTTGTGTCCGCTTCAAGCGCGCGGTCGAAATTATCAAGACTGTCAAGCAGATCCGCCAGCAGACTCGTGTTCGCATAATCAAACGCGTCCTGCTTTTCTTTTATCATCCGCTTGCGGTAATTATCAAACTCCGCAGCTTTGCGCAGATACTGGTCCTTAAGCTCTGCAAGCTCTGTTTCAAGCTCGGCTATCCGCTCCTGTGCAGACTGCGGTGCGGTATCCGCAGCGCCGGCCGCACCCATATCCTGTTCAGCCGTTTCGGCGTTCTGCGCCGTGCCGGGAACCGCCTGTTCTTCACGCTCTTTACGGGACCGCTGATCGCCCTTTTTATCCTTCATATTTCCGTTCCTGTGTAATAATACCTATATCATTAAGATAATAAGAGCGTTTTCAAGCGTCAAGCTGCATGTAAAAAAATTTGCGGGATTACGGCATCCCGCGCACGGGCGGTTTTCTTTGCGGGGCTCCCGCGGGGATATTTCTGCATGTGTGCGCGGGCTTGCTGCAGTTTGCGGAACAGATGTCAGTCAGTAACGCAAGAGCCAGTAAAAAACTTCCCGACAGCTAATTGTAAATTTGCCGATGGCAAAATTTTTATTTGCCGTTTATCCGCTGCGAATTTTGCCGTCGGACAGCGAGACACTTGCCGATGGCAAACGTTTCATTTGCCGACGGCAAACTAAAAATTTGCCGTTGGCAAGTGCGCCGCTGGCCATCGGCAAAATTCATGTCTGATACATGGCAAAATAAAATTTAGCCATCGGCAAAATTTTATTTTTTAAATGGCAAATTTTTTGCCGCCGGCAAACCTGCAATACACTTATAAGAACAGGTGCGAAGCAACGGTGCGCGCCGGTTCCCACCGCAGTTCCAGCAGCTCGCCGTCAAGGCCGGTTATATACACGTGCGCGTATTCCGCGCCGGGCGGCGACTCGCTGTCATGCTCCACCGTGTAGGGGCATATGGCAACATCCCGGTCAAACACCGACTGCACAAACAGATACTCTGTATTGATATCGTATATCACATAGATATCATCGTCAGTGCGGTATACGCCGTATGACAGACCGGTGCACGACACGCGCAGGCTGCCGCACACAAACGCGCCGCCGCGCTGGCGGTACCAGGGCTCTTCTTCCATATATACGCCGCGCACTGTGATAACGGCGCCGGAATGCCCGTCCGCATCACGCCGTTCTCCGATTTCAACACGGTACGCCGTCGGTTCGCACAGCCACGAGTACCGCGCCGCCACACGATCCGCAAACGAAGAAGCATCATACCATGCAGGCTCCCCGCTGAATCCCGCCCTGAACGTCTCGTAATAGAGCTCCCATTGCCGGTTCGTATCCCATACCGACACCATGGTTCCTGATGCAAAATCGCCGTCGGGCGCAAAGCATACGTCCGTCAGTTCAAGCGAGACGGTAAGGCCGTCAGACGAACTGTCCCAGCTGTACAAAAAACGCGCGGCACACACATTGTCTTTTGTATAGAGCGCAAGCTCCTCGTCAGACAGCGGCGCAAGAGAGAAATCGCTTTCCGCTATATAGAGCCGGTCATATCCGGCAAACGGGTTATCCCCGCTGAGCTGCACAGGCGCGCCTGTGCCAGTGTCTGAAAACGCACCGCCGTCTTCTTCAGAAGAAATGCAGCCCGCAAACAGCATATATACCGCAAGGCAGCAAAACACAACAAACAACTTTTTTTTCATATGATCTGTCCCCCTTGTGCATTATCAGCGCGGTTTAGACATTTTTACCCACAGCGGGCTGCCAAGCTCCCAGTACAGCGATACCGGAGTTTCAGACGGCTGCCCCGCACGGCAGTATATATCCGCTTCGTACAGGCGGCACACACGGAGCGAAAGCGCTTTTATCTCGTTTGCGTATATGCCGCCGGGCAGCGCACCGCCGTCCGGGTTCACCGCGTATATCAGGCCGTGCGGCACGATCAGTTCTCCGATACGCACCGGCGGCAGAGATACGGCTGCGGTGCGGTCGGCAGCTGTGTGCAGCACAAGCGGGCGGAACACAAACGATCCCTGCACCGCAGGCGGCGCAAATCCGCACGCCGTGATGCGGTTTTTCCAGAAAGCCGCGGGCCGCCCGTCAAGAAACGCGGCAAGCGGATAAAACGGATACAGTTCAAACCCGCGCGCCGCATAAGCGGCAAGAACGCTCATGCGCTCCTGTTCAAGCTCGGCAAGCGGCGTGTCGTGCGGCACAAGAATCGTATATCGTGCGGTACAGTCCGTCATACAGTATACACTATAGCGTTTATAAAAAAAAAGGTGTAGTATACAGCCATGTCAGAATACCGCGTTTCAAAAACCGTACGGAGCCGCATCTCCTGTCTCTCTGCCGCGCTGCTGCTTGCCGCATCAGTATCTTTTGCCTCATGCGCAGCACAGACAGAATCAGCGCTGCGTCTGCACACCGCAGACAGCACGTCGCCGCTTATGGCGCTCAACAGGAACGCCCGCACTGCCCGCGTGCAGTCTGTTAAAGACGGCGGGGAGTATCTGTATTTTTCGTTCTCGCAGGAGCAGCTGCATACGATAACGCGGCAGTGCGCACAGCAGCCGCAGTCCCTGTATATAGAGCTGAACGCCGACACGGGCGAACTGCTTCCCGGCGCAGTGCCGCAGGTTTCACTGGGGCTTTTGTATCCCGACGACTTTACCGAAAACGGACGCCTGCGCCCTGCTCTCGCCGAGCGGCCGCTCGTGCAGGCGGCGCTGCGCCCGTCCGAGCGCCAGCCGCTGGGCTGCGCCAGTGCGTTTGCCGTGCAGGGCGGCGGCAAGCTTCCGGCGGGCTTTTTTATATACACGACCGCTGCGCTTGAGCTTGCACACGCAGAAATTATACCGGCGGCGCTCGGCTGGGATCTGTCGCAGCAAACGCCCAGATTCTATTTTGGTCAGTCAGGCGGGTTCATCCCGGCCGATACGCAGGTCCTTACAGCGGCGTTTGATTTTTCTGACGCGGCAGAGCTCTTTGCTTCACCGCATGACACAGCGTACCATATGGGCTTTGAGCCGCTGCAGAGCATGGGCACACAAAGCACGCAGCCGCGCGTTTCCGTTTCGATGGGAGAAGAAGAGCTTTCCATACGCAGAACAATCGGCACTGATACGGCCCTGATTCCCGCAGCTGCGTTCGCCGAACCGTACGGCGTCATGCATACCGCGCAGGAACACGATGGTATGCGGCCAACGGCTGTCCTGCTGCAGCAGCAAAAGTCCGGCAGTTCCGCAGATATTTTGCAGCCGATTGCCGCAGACCCGGGGCTTGTTATTACGTGGGATCAGAGCCGCTGGCGCACAAGCGGCTACGAGCTTTTTGCGTGGGACAGATTTCCTTCTATATTATTCTTTGATTTCGGCAGCTACGACATACAGGACAGATTCTTAAAGCGCCTCGCGTTCTTTACCGAAAAGCAGGGATTTAAGGGGCGGCTCGCGGCGGACAGCGAAATCGCGGGCCTGCACGGTTACAACGCGCACGATTACCGCAGCCAGAGCCTTGCAGACTTTTACACGCTCGCGTCTCAGACACGGTTTCCGCTCAACGAAGAAGAACAGCTCCTTTGCCGCATTCTGGTGCACAACAATATTATCAGCGCTGCAGCGCAGCCTGACGGCACGACCGTGTACACGCCGCAAAACGGAGCGATTATCTCTATCTCGCAGGAATCGCCTGAATATCTGCGCTATACGTTTACCGCGCACGAAGGACTGCACGGCCTGTATTTTATCGACGAAGAGTTCCGCCGCGCCGTTCATCAGATATACACAACAAGCGATGCACGCTCAATAGCGTTTCTGGAACAGTATTTTGTTACGCAGCCGACGCTCATGTATGACATCAACGACCAATATCTGATGGAAAACGAATTTATGGCATACATGCTGCAGCGGCCGGTATCGCAAATCAGGCAGTATTTTGCCGGCAACCTTGCAGCGTGGAAATCGGTAAACGCCGCTATTCCTGAGCTCGCCCGCTATGTACGCGAAACCGACGCACAGGGCTTTGAGCAGGCGGCGATCAGGCTGTCGCAGTATGTATTTGAACGCTGGGGATTAAGCGCCGGCAGGACGTGGCTTATCGCAAAATAACAGAACGCGGGAAGACAGGGCTCATGCCTGCTGCGGTTCGTGATCCGGCGCAGGCGCAAATGCGGCGTTAAACTTTTTTTCCGCGCCGACGGAGCTCGGCGGGCCGTGCCCCGGCATAATCACCACATCTTCCTGCTGCGAAAGTATTTTTACTTCTATATTATTGATCAGCGTGTGCCGCGCATAACTGCTCGCGGTATTGCCGATCATGCCGGCGGTAAGCGTATCTCCGGTGAACAGCGCCTGCCCGATTTTATATACGATGGAATCGGCGCTGTGCCCGGGAACGGCAAGATACCCGACACGCAGGCCTGCTATCTGGAGCATACCGTCATCTTTCAGCACCATTGTTTCCGAACCGGCAACTTCGTAATCGGCGGCATAAATCTTTGGCGTATATATTTTCCGTAAAACGGACAGGCCGCGCAGATGAGCCGGATGGCTGTGCGTAATCAGCACCGCCGCCAGCGAATACGGGCCGCGTTCTATCTGTTCAAGCAGATCGGTTGTTACGCGGCACGGGTCAATAATCAGCGCCTGACGGGACACCTCGTTAACAACGAGATAGCAGTTTGAAAAGCCGTCCAAATTCAAGTGAAAATAGATTTTCATGCGTACTACTGTTCCTCTCGGACAAAGAACGCTTCGCGCGTATTCGACATGCGAAACGATACGTTCGACTGTTCTATGTCATAAAACACGGTGTTTTTAATGTTGCAGTTATAAAACGACGTATCTGTCAGTTTTGCCTGGATAAACCGCGAGTTGTACAAATCGGAATCGTCAAAAGAAGACTGATACGATGTGATTCCGCAGAAATTATTGTGCACCAGATCGGAGCCCGTAAACAGAATATGGGAAAACGCAGCGCCGGCAAACGACGTAAACTGGATGTTCGACTGGAGCAGGCTGCAGTCGGCAAACAGTGAAAAGTCAAACATGCACATGCGCATACGGCAGTTTTCCGCGTAGACAGTGCTGAATGAACAGTTTTGAAAACAGCAGCCGTAAAACCGTTTGCCGGTCAAGTCTATATCGGTAAACACCAGTCCAGACGCATTCAGGCCGATTATTTTGTCATGAGAACGGATATACTGTGATATTGCCGCCTTGATTCCTTCCGGGTCAGGAGAATGGGCAAGACAATAGTTGCAGTCTTCCGTAATAGTACCGTCCCTGTCAAAACTTGACAGCGCAGTAGCCCGGCACGTCGGATAAATGCACGTGTTCTGAGTAAACATACAGTTATGTTAGGCCATTGCCTAGGTTTAGTCAAATGGTTTATTATTGACGCATGTGCTGGAAATGCGGAACTCCCATAGAAGCCGATGCCCCACTCGGGCGCGATGCGCTCTGTCCTGTCTGCAGCGCATATCTGAGAAGCTGCAAAAACTGTGTGTTTTTTGAGCCGGGCGCTCACTATGACTGCCGAGAAACGGTTGACGATCCTGTTTCCGACAAAGAGGCTGCCAATTTCTGCGGTTTCTTTTCTCTGCGCAGAACATTCGATGCTGCGGCGGCGGCAAAGCATACCGCCGATCGGCAGAATGCGAGAGACGCGTTCGCGCGGCTGTTTTCAGACTGAGCAGTCATGACTGTCGATTTTGCGTTTATAGACTCAGGGACAGGCGGTATTCCATACATGAATTACCTGCGCTCCCAGTGTCCTCATGCCGCGTGCCTGTATCTTGCCGATACTGCGCATTTTCCTTACGGAACAAAGACGGCGGCGCAGATAATTGAGTGTGCGCAGCAGACAGCGGAAATGCTTATTTCCGTTTATTCGCCGCGCGCGGTTGTCATTGCGTGCAACACGATGTCGGTAACGGCGCTTTCTGCACTGCGCGAACGATTTGCCGGCACGCCGTTTATCGGCACGGTTCCTGCAATAAAGCAGGCGGCAGCCGTTACCCATAACCGCGTTATCGGCCTGCTTGCAACGGAAAGGACAATCGCCGATCCCTATACCGATACGCTTATCAAACAGTTTGCCGGAGGCTGCACCGTGCTCAAGCGCGCAGACGCAGCGCTTATAGACTTTATTGAACACCGGTATTTTTATGCCGGCAGACAGGAGCGCATGGAAGCGGTGCAGCCGGCTGTCCGTTTTTTTGCCGAAGGCTGCGCGGATACCATTATCCTTGGCTGTACGCATTTTATACACGCGGCGCACGAAATACAGGAGGCGGCGGGTTCCGCCGTTCAGGTTATAGACTCGCGTGCAGGCGTTGTGCGCCAGGCGCTTAAAATAAGCGGCGGTATTCCGCAGCCGGCGCAGACAGCAGCGCACGCCGCTCCGCCCGTGTTCTGCATCAGCTCGCACGCAGACGCACAGACGGAACGCTATTACCGGCGCCTGTGCACCTTATTCGGTCTGACGTGGGGAGGAAGTATCCAACGTCATGCTGTACAGATACGATAAATACCTGCTATATTAGTTTTACGCTTCAGGAAGGTGATATGATCAGCTATACAAAAAGCCTTTTGCCGTATTGCGCCGCTGCCGCGGTTTTATATACATTCTTTACCCTGCAGCCGGCGCACGGCGCACATATCAGCAGCATTACGCAGCCGGACATTATGCAGACGCTGCACTCGTGGGCAGGCACGCCGACACTGATAAAGGAATATACCGGAAACAGATTTGATGCACTGGTGCACAAACGCACCATATTTTTTGAAAACGGACAAGTCGTACAGGAACAGGCGTTTGATGATTCCGGGGCAATAAAAACGCAGACAATATACCAGTATGCCGAAAACGGCAGCATTACCGAGATTATCGGCCTTGACGCGGCGGGAATGCAGATATGGAAATATACCTATTCTTATGACGAACAGGGAAGATTAATAGAAGAAACATCGCTCGGTGTTGACAACACCGTAGAATGGATAAAGCACACGCAGTACCGCGACAGCGAACGCATGATAGAACGGCAGTCGGTGCAGCATAATGGCGAAGTAACCGCGTCTGAATCGTACGCCTACGATACGTACGGCAACATTACCGAAAGCATTACGCTGTACGGCAACGGCAAGCTGCTTAAACGCACGGTGTCTGATTACGCAGATGACGGGCAGCATCTGGCGGATACGCACTACGACAGTTCCGGCATCTATGAAACGGAAACATATGTATATGACAGCGGACTTTTAACGTGCATCACTAAAACTGACGCCGCCGGACAAATAAAAGGCACAACCGAATTTGCGTATGACGGCACAAACCGCGTTGCGGTACGCACGGAGCGTAATCCGGACAATTCTATACGCATACGCAGGCAGTTTATATACGACCTGCAGGGCAACTGCATATTGCAGCGGGACGAACTGCAACAAACATACACTTTGTTTGATATAACGTACGCCATCGGATAATGCGTACAGCAGCTGTGTATCCGTACTGACAGGAAAGAAGACACATGGCGACAATATTACTTGCAGAAGACAATAACCTTATCAGAGAAGCGGTTGCAGGCTATCTGCAGCTTGACGGACATACGACGCTTGAGTTTTCAAGCGCGGCAGGTATTCTGGAAACCGTTCAGCGGGGCGGCGTAGATCTGCTTATTCTCGATATTATGCTGCCTGACGGCAACGGACTGGCGCTTGCCCGCTCCATACGTGCCTCGCCTGCCTGCGCAGACGTGCCGATTATGTTCCTTACGGCAAAAGATTCTGAGTCAGACCGCATACTGGGATTTGAACAGGGGGCCGACGACTATATCTGCAAACCGTTTTCCGCAAAAGAGCTCGTACTGCGCGTGCAGGCGATTCTCAGAAGGACACAGCCGCCTCATGCGCAGACGGAGCTTGAGTTTTATACCTGGACGCACGGCGGCGATACCGTGTGCATGGACGCGGCGCGGCATCTGCTTACAGTCAACGGCGCTCCGCGGAGCCTTACCGGTGCGGAGTGGAAAATATTTACCCACCTTGCCGCGCATTGCGGACAAGTCATTTCCCGCGAACAGATACTGGCAGAATGTCTCAATTACTTTTACGAAGGCTCGGAACGCACGGTCGACACGCATATTGCAAACCTCCGCGCAAAACTGGGAGGCGGTTGGATAAGCACAGTTCGCGGCTACGGCTATCGGTTTGACGGAACAAGAACGGACATCCCTGCCGCACCTTCTGCGGAACACACATGAAGCACACGTTCTTTCAGCAGACGTTTTTCGGCTACGTCGCAGTGGCGGCAGCCGTTATTGCGCTTATGTCCGCCGTCTTTTTTGTGGCGGTGCGCGCGTCTATTTCCAGCTGGAACGCAGACCGCAAGGAAGACTTTGAAACGATTCTTGAACCCGTTATCGCCCAGTCGTACCGCCTCGCAGGAGAGCTGTCTCCTGACCACATGGAACGAGCGCTCAATCCATATCTCACCGATTCTTTCTATATATATATATTTGATATGGAAGGGAATCCCGTGCTGCTTATCGAAGACGGCAAGCGGGTTACACAGCAGGAAGTAGAAGCACATTCGGGAGCCCTGTCATCGTTTATCGCGTTTAATCCGCCTGCAGAAATCTATGACGGAACACAAGTTATTGCTTATCTGTTGGTAGACAACATTGATTTTCTCGCGTACAAGGCAAACCGGATTTTTCTTTCTACAATGGAAAAGGCGCTCGCAATCGGCGGCACGGGAGCCATTTTGTGCATACTCATACTTTCGCTGACATCAGCGTCCGCGCTTTCACGAAAGACAAGCGCAATCTCTGACAGCATTGTCTCGTTTTCTCCCGATAAAGAAACGCCCCTGCCTGAAAACACCGGATTTGAAGAATTTGACCGCATCACGCAGTCCGTGCAGATGCTGCGCCAGCGCCTGCGCGCCGAAGCAAACCTTCGCCGGCAGTGGATGCAGGACATATCACATGACCTGCGCACGCCGATTACCGCGGTGCAGATGCAGCTTGAAGGAATTGCCGACGGCGTGCTGCAGCCGACGCCGGAACGGCTGCACACACTCTTTTCCGAACTCAAACACATCGAACGGCTTGTATGCAATCTGCAGGATCTCAGCCGCTTTGAATCCCCCGAGATGCAGATAACGCCCTTACCAGTACAGCCGGAGCTGTTTCTCAGCAATCTGTACGACCGTTTCAGCTATGCTGCCGGCATAAAGCAGATTCAGTTTTCCTGCACGGCGCAGCCGGATACGCAAGGCCATCTGCCGCAGCCGTTTAACGCAGACGAACTGCTGCTCCAACGCTGCGTTTCAAACATCATACAGAACGCGCTGCAGCACACACAGGAACACGGCGCTGTCTCGGTTACGCTCACGCAGGAAGGCAGCAGCGGTGCGCGCAGCACCGTCATACGAATAACAAATACCGGCTCTATCTCGGAATCGGATATTCCGCATATATTTGACCGGCTCTACCGCGGCGATAAATCGCGCAGCACGGAAGGCAACGGGCTCGGCCTCTCTATCGCTCAGGCAATCGTGGCTCTGCATAACGGAACGATTTCCGTCCGCACGCTGCCCAAGACAGAAAAAGACGCGCAGCGCGTACAGTTCAGCGTGCATCTGCCCTCGTGAACAGCACACGGCGCGCGTCTTTGCGCGGCAAATAAAAGAGAAACCGGTATTACTTAACGACAATATTCACCAGTCTGTCGGGAACGACAATCACTTTTACCGGAGCTTTGCCGCCCATAAAGCGCTTTGCGCCGTCACAGGCAAGCGCCTGTTTCTCCAGTTCTTCCCGCGGCGTATCTACGGCGGCTTCAAATTTATCGCGCACCTTGCCGTTTATCTGCACGACAATCGTCTTTGCATCGTCGGCACAGACCCGCTCGTCATACAGCGGCCACGGCTCATACGCGACAGTATCTGTGTGCCCCAGTTTTTCCCATAATTCTTCGCCTAAGTGCGGCGCGTAGCACGCAAGCATTTTGACAAATCCTTCCCAGATACTGCGCGGAATCTCCGGCAGCTTTGATACGTCGTTGATAAAGATCATCATCTGGCTGATTGCGGTGTTAAAATTCAAAGAAGCAGTATCGCCGCTCACCTTCTTTACCGTTTTGTGATAGCTTTTGCGCACCGCCGCAAGTTCCGCATCGAGCGTTCCGTCAAGGGAAATGTCTTTGACGGGACGCTCGGACACCGCCCATATCTTTTCAAGAAACCGGTTTACGCCGATAAGCCCCTGCGTGCTCCACGGTTTTGATACTTCAAGCGGACCCATAAACATCTCGTACATGCGCACCGAATCTGCTCCATACTCACGGATCACATCATCGGGATTGATTACATTCTTGAGAGACTTTGACATTTTGGCAATCACGCGCTCAAGTTTTTCTCCCGTTGCTGTCTCAATAAACGTATCGGGCGCAGTCTCCGTAACCTGGTCGGCAGGCACAAGCGTCTTATTGGCGCGCTGGAACGCAAACGACGTAATCATGCCCTGGTTTACGAGCCGCTGGAACGGTTCCTTTGAATTAACGAGCCCCAGATCGTACAGCACCTTATGCCAGAACCGCGCGTACAGCAAATGCAGCACGGCGTGTTCCGTGCCGCCGACGTATAAGTCTACCGGCATCCAGTAATCGATTGATTCACGGGAAGCGAACGCACGGTTGTTTTTTGGATCAAGATACCGCAGGTAGTACCAGCACGAACCGGCCCACTGCGGCATCGTGTTTGTCTCGCGCTTGGCGTGCCCGCCGCACTTGGGGCACACCGTGTTTACCCAGCTGTCAATACCGGCAAGCGGACTTTCTCCGGTTCCGGTCGGCTGATATGTTTTAACGTCGGGCAGCTCAAGCGGCAGATCCTTTTCGTCAAGCGGCACGCAGCCGCAGTGCGGGCAGTGAACAAGCGGAATAGGCTCGCCCCAATAGCGCTGCCGGCTGAACACCCAGTCGCGCAGCTTGTAATTGACCGCTTTTTTCGCAACGCCCTGTTCGGCAAGCCACGCGATCATCGCGGGCTTCGTCTCTTCCGTTTCCATGCCGCTGAACCGGCCGCTGTTTATCGTGTATCCGTACGCGGGCGTACATGCTTTCGCTTCAAATAACTCAGGATGCTGCGCTTTAAGCGCGGCGTACGCGGTTTCGTCTTCCGCGGCACGCTTTAACACAGCGGGGCCTCCCGCCGCTTCCGTCTCTTCTTTTGACGCGACAACCTTAATCACCGGCAGGTTAAACTTCTGCGCAAACTCCCAGTCGCGCTCGTCGTGGGCCGGCACCGCCATAATCGCGCCGGTACCGTACGACACAAGGATATAGTCAGATACCCACACCGGCACAAGCGCGCCGTTTACCGGATTTACCGCATACGAACCGGTAAACACGCCCGTCTTGTCTTTTGCCAGATCGGTGCGCTCAAGGTCGCTCTTTTTTGCCGCAGCGCCGACATACGCTTCCACAGCCGCTTTCTGCGCATCAGTTGTCAGACGCGGCACAAGCCGATGCTCAGGAGCCACGACCATATACGTCGCCCCAAACAGCGTATCAGGCCGCGTCGTATACACCGTGAGCTCGTCATCGGTCGGATTACCGTCAGCGTCGGCAATTTTGAACGTTACTTCC
This sequence comes from Candidatus Treponema faecavium, assembly GCA_019113455.1. Classification (GTDB taxonomy): domain Bacteria; phylum Spirochaetota; class Spirochaetia; order Treponematales; family Treponemataceae; genus Treponema_G; species Treponema_G faecavium. The sequence goes on from DXHG01000217.1 coordinate 14,492, forward strand.
CCGCCTTCGCTGCGCCCAATCCAGTTGCGCTGCATAAGCTTTACCGATTCCGGCCAGTCAAGCCCGTCAAGATCCGCGAGCAGCCGCTCGGCATATGCTGTGATGCGCAGCATCCACTGGCGGATTGTCTTTCGCGTTACCGCAGTTCCGCAGCGTTCGCAGCGGCCTTCTTTTACTTCTTCATTCGCGAGCCCCGTCAGGCAGCTTGGGCACCAGTTAATCGGCGTTTCGGCCTCATACGCAAGTCCTTTTTTGTACAGCTGCAGAAATATCCACTGCGTCCAGTGATAATACTCAGGAGCGCACGTCTCTATTTCGCGGTCCCAATCATACGAAAAACCGAACGCTTTAATCTGTTCAGTAAAATGCTTCATGTTCGCTGCTGTTGTCGTGCGCGGGTGCGTACCCGTCTTGATAGCGTAGTTTTCCGCAGGCAGCCCGAACGCATCATAGCCCATCGGATGGAGCACGTTGTATCCATTCATGCGCAGATACCGGCAGTAAATATCAGTCGCGGTATAGCCTTCAGGATGCCCGACATGCAGCCCCTGCGCCGAAGGATAGGGGAACATGTCAAGCACATACATTCTCTTTTCCCGCGGGTATGCGGGGTCTTCGCAGGCTTTAAATGTCTTGCGGCTCTCCCAATAGGCCTGCCACTTGGGTTCAATCTTGTCAAAGGGATATTTTGCCATACGTATTTCCTTTTATCATGCACCGTATCGCTGCCTGTGCATGTCATGTACAGAGATATTAAGAATAATACAGCTATTATACCATTACGTAAATTACACGGCAAGACGCCGCGGGGGCAAGCTGCCAGGTTTAGAGTCGTATGCTCATAAACTTGCAGATAGTATCTGTATAAATTTATCAGCCGCATGACAAATAAAAAAATTGCCGTCGGAGAATGACCCGCTGGCTATCGGCACATTTTTATTTTTTAAATGGGAAAACGGATTCCGCAAATAAGCGGCAGACTGTACGGTTTAAGGAGCAGGTTTCAGACTGGCGTTGATAAACAGGCGGTCTTGGTACCAGTCGATACGCAGCGAAAACTCTTCGTCTGCGTATCCTGCGGAGCGGGCGCGGAAACGCCACACGGTACCGGATGTCAGTTCTGAAGCGGGCATCTGCCCAAGCGGCGTCCAGCGTTCGTTATACCACACGGCAAATGACGTTTTATCTGATATGTCGCTGCCGTCGCTCGCATCGGAGGCGGCTGTCTGCACTGCAAGCCGAGTTTTTCCGCTTTGAGCAAGGTCTACAAGCGCCACCGTGCCCGGAGACGCAAGCGTTACAGACTGCCACCACACATACGGCCCCGCCGTTACCTTTATCCGGTAGTCGCCCGGGCGCAGATAGAGCGGTTTTGTTTCAAAGAGCGCTCCAGTTTCCCCGTCAGGCTCTGTTTCCGCGGCGTAAAACGAGCGGCTGCTGCCGGAAATTTCGGGAATTGCCGAACCGTCGTTTACAAAGAAAAACGCGCGCATCGGAAACTCACCGTTCGCCTGTGTTCCCGCCGGCAGACGCATGGATACGGAAAGCGGAGAATACCACATCCATAAAAAGTATTTGTGAATCGTGCCGCTTGCCCATAGCGCTCCGCAGCCGATAATCACTGCCGCAGCACAGACCGCAGCGATACCGGCAAGCGCGAGCCGCTTATACTTTGTGCCGAATTCCTGAAACTCATAACTTGCGTCTGCTATGCCGTTCGCCAAAGCAAGGCGGATTTCGGTCAGATTGTATCCTGCAAGTGCACGGCGGCATACCCGCAGCACCTGCGGTACAGTCTGAAAGCGCTTGTCAGGATCGCCCTGGAGCATCTTATGCAGCATCCGGCGCACCGTGTGCGGAAGCGTCCGGTTCAGTTTTTCTGCGGGCACATAGTTCCCTTCATTTATGCGCACAATCGTTTCCATCACGGTATCCGCCGCAAACGGTTTTTCGCCCGTTACCATTTCGTAGAGCAGGCAGCCTACGCTGTAAATATCAGCGCGCGCGTCTATGTCCTTGCTGCCCCGCACCTGTTCCGGCGGCATATAGAGCGGCGTTCCCAGTGATACTCCCGTCTTTGTCAGCGCTTCGTCTTCTGCGTCTTCCGTGTGCGCAATGCCGAAATCGGAAAGCTTTATCTCGCCTTTCTTGGACAGCAGAATATTGGCCGGTTTTATATCGCGGTGCACAATGCCTTTTGCATGAGCGGCTTTAAGCGCAGAGCACACGTCATGCACAATAAGCAGCGCGAGCGGCCAGGGCAGCACGCGGTACTGCTTTAAGAAACGGTCAAGCGCCATGCCGTCCACGTACTCCATCACGATATACTGAGAAGTGCCTTCCGTAAAGTAGTCGTACATATGCACAATGTAGGGATGCTGCAGTTCAAGCAGTATCTGCGCCTCGCGCTTAAAACGCTCCCGCAGCTGTGCGTTTGCCTTGCCGCGCAGCGTTAGTTTTTTTATCACTACTTCGCGTTTCAGCGTCGGATGGAACGCGCGGTACACGACACCCATGCCGCCGCGCCCAATTATTTCTTTTACCTTATAATTGCCAATCGTTTCAGGAACAGCCGCAGCCATTGCCGTACACTCCTTTTATTGTATCGTTGTGCGTTATCGGGTTTTCTTTTACGAAACGGTAATATCAAGAATATCGCGCTCTTCATCAAACGCACCGTCCGCGCTCACTACCGCTGCGCGCCATTCAAGCGGATTATGAATCTGTACAAACGCGCCCTCGTCGCGCAGCTCGTATCGGCTGTGCACCGGCCGGTGCCCGCCGAAATAGCGCGCGCACGGCGCATCCGGCAGAAAATCGCGCAGCATCCGGCGCACGCCCGCATACTGCGCCGCGCCGTTATCTGTCCACGTGAGACCTTCCGTCACGTCGGGCCGTACCGGCGCCTGTATGAGCTCCTCGCGGCTGTATGCCGTTTCCGGTTCCGCATGAGACACAATGCACTGCGGAAACACCGCGCACACAGGCAAAAGCCGTTCAAAGCGCGCGTACTGCGCCGTGAGAGATTCGCCGTAATATGTGCGCATAAATGCGGCGGTCATCGCACCTTCGGCGGCAAACTTGACAAAACCGTGGTTTCCGCCGCCTTCCTCGTTCAGTATGTTTTCATGATTTCCTTTAAGAAAATGAAAATGTGCCGGATACAGGCATTTCAGCCGCATCACCATGAGCATCAGGCTCAAGCCCGCCGCCATTTCCTCCCGCATCGCATCTCCGTCAGCGATGCCTGCCGCATAGTCGCGCAGCGCCTGCCGCCAGCGCCCGTATCCCGGCGCCTCGGAATGAAGACCGTCGCCCACACAGACTATACGCAGCTGAGATCGCGCCAAAAGCTCGCACACCATCGCGCCTGTACTGTCAGGCGGCAGATACCGTTCCGGCAGCGAAAACAGCATCAGCGTGCGGAAAAAATCAGGGCGCGCGTGAAGATCGGGCACAATGAGGAGCGGGAGCCGCCGTTCACCACGGAAATCAAGCAGCCCGCCGGGCACACTGCTCCCGTCAGACAGCCTGCAGCGCGGACGGTACGCGCCTGATGATTCCTGTTTCAGCACCGCGATGGTTTGAGCAATCGTATGATCAAGAAGTGTGTTTGACGGCAGCTCGTCTCTGCGCGAAAGAATGGCCGCCGTCTCGTGCAGCGCTTTTGATAAAATACAAACGCTCCTATGAAATAACCAGATTCGCGTTGCCGATCGTAATGCGGTCTCCCGCCTCAAGCTTGACGTACGAACCGGCAGGAATTCTATTTCCGTTGAGGAATGTGCCGTTTGTGCTGCCTTCGTCTCTCAGATAATAGTCGTCTTTTATCTTCTGTATCAGCGCGTGGCGGCGGCTGGCAAGTTTATTGTCGATGATAATGTCATTGTCAGGCTGCCTGCCGATTGTTATCTGCGCGACAAGCCGTATTTTCTTATTGTTGAACATCAGGTATGATACCCGCTCGCCGTCTCCCAGATTATTCAGCCGCTGACCTACTTTGCTCGTAGTAATGATTGTCTTATCCTGCATAGCTGTACTCCAGTGCCAGAGAAACAGTCCGTTCTCTCTGCTGCATTTCGTTCTCTCTATTAACTATCGGCTTGATTCGCCAAACATGATACCGCTAGAAATAGACTCCGGCGCCGACGGACGGACGGATAAAACCGTCAGGCGTATCGGTGATAAACAGCATCGTGTAGTCAACGCGCAGCGCTATGTAAAAATGCCTGGCAGGCTGCACCCTGAATTCGGCGCCGGCAGAAAACGTCGGGAACAGCGCGGGTGCCTTGGCAAGCTCGGGCCGCTCGTCATTGCCGAACTGCCACAGTATGCCGGCGCCGCCGCCGACCGACACGCCAACTCGGAATAAGTCGTCCATAAATGAATACTGGTACATGAGGCTCGCCGACGGCAGCAGCAGATGCGACCATACCGAGGCTTCGTCCGTTCTGAACAGCCACGGAACATATGCCGCACTGAATTCAACGCCGATATAGCCCCACCGCATTTTATACGGTATAATCGAGAAAAATCCAAACGGAGCCGCCGTGCGGAAATCGGCCTCGGCCGCGCCGCTGCCGTAATATCCCGGCGGCGTTGCTCCTAAGCCGCCGTCTTGCTGCAGCAGCGCAAGCTGCAGGCCGCCGCCCGCGGCAAACTCAAACCGATAACGCGAATATACCTGCACCGCCGCGCTCGGCTGTGATATCTGCCCATCGCGGTCAGCATATGCCTGCACGGTTGTGTTCGGAATGTCTCCCGCGCGGAATATCAGTTCCGCCGTATCGCCGGTTACCATTTGCGAAAGCGGCTGTATGGCTCTGTCGCGGCGAATCTCTGTGCGCCGCGATTCCTTTTCAGGAAGCAGATAAAACACGGTACTCTCAGTAAAGCCTGAGCCGCGCACGGTAAACCGCCGCTGTTCGTCCTTAAAAAAGAGTCCTTCTTCGGCAGTCAGCTCAGTGAGCACCGGCGGATCGCGGTATGCAATATCGATGCTGCTCCAGCGGCTCGTCCTGCCTTCGGGCGTCGTAATCTCTATTGAATACGAGCCTTCTCCATCGGCAGCCATTCCGTCAAACACGGCGCCGTAGCCTTCGCCGTCCCCGATCAAGGGATCGGCACTGCCCGCATCGGCGCCGCCGTTTTGTATATACTCCCCATGCAGGCGCGCAAGTTCGCTCCACTCCCATAATGTGCCTGAAAGCGCGCCGCCGCCCGCGTCGGACACCAGCCGCACCGTGCTTTCAGGCGGAACGCCGCGTGTCTGTACTGCCAGCGCAAACGGACGCATCGGGTTTATCACATGCCGGTACGGCACAAACAATATCTGCGGCTGTATATAATGCGATATAGTTACCGTCGCCGCTTCCGCAGGCTCTTCGTCCTCATTGGCGATAACGAGCGTGTACGTTCCGTCAGGCACCGCGCCCGCCGCCGCATTGATAGTAACGCTCGCCGCTTCAGCCGCCGCTATTTCTACCGGATACAGGGTTCCGTCATCGCTTCGCAGCGCTGCCTGCCCGTCAGGCTGCACGCCTGAAACGGCAAACTCGGCTGACATCGCTTCCCGTTCGGCAAGCACGATCGTTTTGTAATCATAGCCAGTTACGGGCGGCGCTTCAGGCTCCGGAGGCACTTCAGGCACAGGAGGCGGCGGGTCAACCACAGAGAAATACACCCAATCAGAGACGCTTTCGCGCTCAAGCAAATCGTATACCGTTATGCGCCAGCGGTAGTCGCCTGCGGCAAGATCCGTCTGTATCTCAGGAGTCTCGGTCCGGTACGTTCCGACGGCTTCATACGCGCCGCCCTCAGCCGCGCGTTCAATGGCAACGGCATATTCAAGCACCGCAGGGTCGGAAAGCCACGACAAACGCTGCGTGCCGCTGTCAAATACCGGCTCTTCCTCCGCGTCCGCGAGAACAACCGGCAGCGGAGGCGGCGCCTCGGGCACGGAGGCGGCGGCAGCGGCAGACGGCACGAGTATTTCAAGCTTCTGCCACTGCGATTCTGCCGAAGGCCGTCCCAACAGATCATACGCCGTAATCATGTAGCGGTATATGCCGTTTTCAAGCGGTATGCTGATGCTGTCTTCTGACGTTCTTTCGCGCACGGCATCGCGGTACGCACCGTCAGCCTGCAGCTCCTGCACGACAACCTCGTGTTCAAGCACGGCGGGGTCTGACGGCCACGAAAACGTCTGCACATGCTCCTGCCCATACAGCGCGCTGCACATACAGAGAACGGCAGACAGCATACAGCACCAGAGCGGACGGCGGCCTGTATTCACGTTATTCTTCCTCTGCAATTACCGGCGCTATCATTTCCACCTGTCTCGGCAGCGGAATCTGTATTGAGAATACCGATGACGCAGGCGTGCCAAACTGTTCCACAATTCCGTCTGTTCCCTCAGCCTGCGCGTCAACGCTCCATATAAACGACCCGACGTCAAGCTGCGAGAGATCACTCAGCGTGTACGCGCGCGCGGCTCCCGGCAGTTCTTCTTCAAGCACCTTCCAGCCCGGGCGGCCATCGCTCATCCTGCGGTAAATCGAGAACGTCTGCGAAGTCGCGCCGGCAGGCGGCTCCCAGCGGAACTCAAGCGTCCGGCTGCTGCGCAGATATGCCGCGTTTACAACAAATTCCGGAGCCGGTTCGGCAAGCACTGCAGGCGCAAGCGGCGGTATCTCGCGCACCGTAAACGACATGGGTTCCATTACCACATCCTGCCCCGCCGCCGTTAATCCCTCAATCCGCCACTGATACTCGCCGGCGCCAAGGCGTGTTACGGTAATGCGTTCCGCCGGATCCTCATGCGACAACACAGCAACATATTCGCCTGATTCCTGCCTGCGGCTCAGTACAAAACGCGACGATTCAAGCCGTGAAGCGCATCGCCATTGCACCTCCACGCCGGAACGCAGCGCTTCAAGGCCGTCAAACGACCAGCCGTTTTTCGGCAGCGAAACAAACACCGGAACAGACGCAGCGGCAGGCTCCGCGGCCGTTTCTTCGTATGCATCGATCACCGTCGGTTCGGCGGGAACAGCAGGCGCCGGCCGCTCTGTTACCACCGTAAACGAACGCGGCGTACTGGATTCGGAGACGCTTCCGTCAGCAGAAGCACCGGAAACGCTCCAGTAATACAGCCCGTCGGGAATATCAAAGCCGCCGAAGTTAACCGTTACATAGTTTGACGTTGTATTGAACGACTGTATAATAGAAGATACAGACGGATCTGACGCGAACGACACAGTATACACGGCTGTTTCCGCATCTCCCTTCCACGAAAAAGTCGCTTCCCCGCTGCGTTCGCCGTTTTCATCCAGCGTACACAGAATCATCGCATTATCCGCAGGAACAAGCGCAGCGGGAACGGCAAGCGCTTGTTTCTGCGTAATCGAAAACGAAGAAACGGCAGAAACGACCGGCACCGCGCCGCTCTCCGCCGTATAAAACGCCGTAACGCGCCAATACCAGTCTCCCGCTCCGAGGCTTTCTGTCGAGACAACCGTACCGCCGGCCGCCTGAGAAAACACCGGATTTTCCATTTCAGGATTATCGGCGGCCTCCACCAGATACGAAGACGCCGCGGCGCCGCCTTCCCACTGAAACCGCACGCGGGGATGTTCGTTCCGGTACGAAAACTGCTGCCCCGCAAACGGCACCGTAAGCTGCGGCGATGCTGCCGCGATACCGGTAATCTGACCGCGTACGGAGACAGAACCTGTTTCCGCAGCGTCGTCAAACACCGTCAGCGTCCAATATGTTGTGCCCGCGCCCGCATATATAACCGCATCTGTTCCTGAAGTGATTTCCTGGCGCGAAAGTTCAGGCTCGCCTGAAGCGCTGCTGCTCGTCGTAAGCACGGCAGGCTTATCGGCATGGGCCGCATCGGTCGTCCATGAAATGGGAACGGCGGCAGATACGCCGTCCATAATGAGCACTTTGTGCCCCTGCGCCGGTTCAAGCACCGCAAGCGGCGGCGTTTCAACTGAGCCCGACGGCGTTACCTGCAGCGCGCCGCCGTCCGACAGCTCGTGTTCCGCGCCTGAGGGGCTCACAAGCGACGCGGTGCCTTCAAGTACCTGCACGCCCATCACGCCGGAAGACCGCTCAACGGTAAACTGCGACTTTCCGGTAACCGAGACGCGCGCGCCAGATTCGTCTGCAATGGAAAATCCCTGCGACTCATCAGTCGCTTTGACGGAGACTCCGCCGTCGCTGCCCAGATTCACCGCAATTCCTTCTTCCGTTGCAAATATCTGCGCCATGGAATTAGACGCCATATCCATCGAACTCCCGTCAGCCGTAAACGTAACGGTCGCCTGTGAATCGTCTGCAAGCCGGATAATATCTCCGTCGTATACAGGAGAATCTTTTTGCAGCCGGTCCCACAGCGTTCTGCTTTGCAGCCGGCGCATCACTGTGTTTTCCTTAAAACTCACAAACGCAATCGGCGCGCGGTTCAAATCGGCAAGCGTTCTGTTCAAATCACGTTCAAATAAATATAGGCTGCCGCTCAGCAGGAACAGACACACCGCGCCGACGACAAAATCACTGCCCCTGAATCTTATACTTTTTCTCTTCCGCATCAAGCTGCACTCCCTGCAAATCGGGTTCAGGAATACCGAGCATCTGCCGAACCTGGCTGAGCGTCTCAGGACCGTCGGGTCCGGCGCCCGGAATGTCGGCAGCTTCAGGCATATTGACAACGGCGTACATGCGCACCGGCTTTTCTTTGCCTTTCACGGTAACAGACGGCATTTCCTCGGCGATGATATGGTCTTTTACCAACACGTACGTATTTTCCGTGACAAGAATATCCGTTCCCAGCGGCTTATTGAGCGCCTCCGTTCTCGACGCAAAATTAACCGCATCTCCGATAACGGTATACTCCATGCGTTTTTTTGAGCCGATCTGCCCCGCGACAACCGAACCGGTATTGATTCCGCAGCCAATGCGGATAATGGGCTTTTTTACACTTCCGCGCCCGACATTAAACTCCATCAGCGAGTGGCGCATCATCAGCGCTGCGCGTATGCAGTTAAGCGCGTCCTGGGCGGCACTGCCGCTTGAAACAGGCGCGCCCCACACCGCCATCACCGCGTCTCCGATAAACTTGTCAACCACACCGTTCGTCGCGTTGACACATTCGACCATGCGCGTCATATAGTCGTTTAAGAAACTGACAACTTCCGACGGGCTGAGTTTTTCTGATATTGCAGTAAACGACCGTATATCGGAAAAGAACACCGTCGTCTCTTTTGTTTCGCCGCCGAGCGCAAGCTCTCCGCGCATCGCCTGTTCGGCAATTGCAGGATTGGTAAAGCGCCCGAACGTATCCTTGAGCCGCTCGCGTTCGGCAAGCCCCTGCCCCATGCTTACAAAACTTTCCGTTAAAAGCCCGAGCTCGTCATGCGTGCGCGGCTTGAGATTCAGATCAAATTCGCCTTCCTTTATCCGGTACGACGCCGCCGCAAGTATCTTTACCGGCACGCTCATTGTTCTTGAAAAACCCCAAATCACAAGCACCGCCGCGGCGAGCACCGCAACGGACAGATAAATATTGCGCCGCGTTGTCGCGCGGACAGACTCAAACACAACGGAAGACTGCACGACAGTCAGCACCGCCGCGCCGCCGAACGAAGCGAGTTTATTATACGCGCCGAAATACTCAGTGCCGTCTTCATCGGTAAACAGACGCTGCATATTCATCTCCGGTTCGGCAAGCATACCGGCCACAAGCGGCATACCGGAAAAATCGGCGCACGCAAGCGTCAGACTGTCATCGGAATGATACAGCACAACTCCTTCATTATTAACCATAAAGGAAGAGTTGATCGAACCGGATTCCATCACTTCGGATATGCGGGAACCGGATACGAGCGTCATGACGGTGTACGATACCTCGCCGGATACGAACGGATACAGCAGCGCGATCATGTACCGGTCAAAAAACGGAGACACGTTTTCTATGCAGAGTTCCCCGTTTGACGCCCGTTCAAGCGCGTCAGAAAGCCCTGAACGCACCGCGTCAAGCGCCGTATCGCTCACGCTGCCGTCAAACGCTTCGTTTATCAGCGCTGTATCTCCGGCGACATCCACCGCATACACATCCTGATTCATATCGAAAAACATCGCCAGGTAATCATCAAACAGCGCCGTATCCGAACCGGCGGCCGTGTACATGCCGCGCATACGCAGCATTGCGTTAACGCTGTCCTGCAGCGCGGCAAGCCGGTCTTCTACGCTGAGCGCCGTGCGCGCGTTAATGACAAAGTTGTTCTCTTCCGCACTTATCCGCACGTCTTCCGTAACAAAGCGGTTTACAAACACTGTAATCAAGCTGCACGAAATCACAACGATGAGCGAAATAATTGTAACGAGCTTAAAGCCGATTGTGTAGCGCGTCTTAAAGCCGCCGGCGGCTATGTCCTGTTCGTCAATCTGCGTCTCCGCGCTGACGGCGCGCTGCACGGGAACAGCCTCGCGAGTCCTGTCCGATGCGGCGAAAACAGGGTCCGGCGCAGGCGGCGTTTCAGCCGGCTCTGATGCCGGTTCCGGCGCGGTATTCGCTTCAGGCGGCTCCGCCGCCAAAGCTTCCGCCGCCGCGGCTTCTTCGGCTAAGACCGCGCCCGCCTCAACAGCTTCCAAAGCCGTCTTTTCCTGCGGCACGGCGGCCGGCTCCGGCACAGGCGCCGCAGCAGCTCTGGGCTCCTCAGCTGCGTCTGCGTCCGTTTTTGTATGCGCATCCGCCGCAGATTCAACCGCTGCTGCGCACGCTTCGCATTCTGCCGCAGCCCCGCTCCCGCCGCGCTCAAAAGCGGTTTCTTCCTCCGGCGGTGCTGCCGGCGGCGCTTCAGCCGCTTCCGCGGTTACGCCTGTATCCTCAGCGGCTTTC
>DXHG01000218.1 GCA_019113455.1 Candidatus Treponema faecavium
CATCACCGCAAATTCCGCTCCTTTGCCGCTCCTGAAACACGCCGAGTCTCCGTGCCCGTCAGCCGCCGCGATATAGGCATACGCGCGCTGCCGCCGTTTTTTCTGCGCAAAGACGGCGGTATCCTGCCCGCAGCCGCAAAAGTCCTCGCACGGATGCGGCAGACCCTGCCGTACTTCATGGCGGCGGTGGCGCGCACCCTGTACGCTTGTACAGAACGTGTGAAACGGTCCGCTTGGTGAAAGCCCGCTCTCGTGAAGCTTACTGCCACGAATCATCGAAACTTGCTTCCGCGTCAAGTTCTGTCATCGCCGTAAGCTCATTGAGCTCGCTGCGCACCGCTTTTTCCACTTCGCGCTGCCGCGTTGCGTCAGAGCCCAGCCGGCTTCCGATACGCGAAGAGGTTACCGAAACAAACCGTATCATGCGGTTCATCATTGCCTTATTGCTGATGGGAATTACCATGTCGGTACTGCCGGTAAATTCGGCAAGCACGTGCTCGTCGGCGCCGTCAACTGCGAGCGCAATGCGGATTGCCGCCTGAAACCAGCGGTTTGCCTGCAGGGCGTCAAGGCCTTTGCGGTAATTATCCGTTGGGGCGCCGTCGGAAATCAGTATAATCACCGGTGCATAGCAGCCTGCCGCGTCCTGCAAAAACGCCGTTTCGGAGAGTTTTTCATTTAATTCAGTAAACGCCTCGCCCAAATCGGTTACGCCGTCCGCGCGCAGATTGCGCCATTCAAAACCGTCAAGCGGCTGTGGACTGTCCGTTATCCACTCGGTGCCCGACGAAAAGTCAAGCACCGCGATCTTTATCTGCGCGTCGGCATTGTCATTTGATATGTCGCGCAGATCCGGCAGCACATCCCGTATTCCCTCGTTCAGCGACGCAATTTTGTCTCCCGCCATGCTCGCCGATGTGTCGACAAGGAAAAAAAGCAGCATCGTTTTCCGCGGTATTTCAACCAGCTCATCAAGCACACCCATAAGACGCTCCGTGTTTTGTTATTCTATGATTCCGCACAGTCCGCTGTTTCCGCCGAACTGAATACGCACGCCGCGCGCGACAGTTACCGACTCTCCCGGCGCGCACGCGCCGGTCTTTCCGGCGGGCGAAAACTTGCGCCACGCCGCGCCGCTCATGTTTCGTATGCCCCACACGCCCGGATCCTGTTCATGGCGTACGACTTCCGCGATGGGGTGCTCCAAATCGGATACCGAAATTGAACCGCTTTCAAGGTGATACGGATACAGGCGCTTGCCCGGATAGAGCACCACACGGCTGCGGCGCAGCGAGAGCAGTGCGGGCGGCGGCAGTATGCCGCCGCAGTTCATGCAGCGGCTGTCGGGTTCATACGTATAAAACGTTTCCTCTCCGCACAGCGGACAGACTGAAAGGCTGTCCTGCAGCCTGAAAAACGCGCGTATCCATTCCTTTTCTGTAACGCGCCGATTCTGCCGTTCGTCTTTTGCGCAGCGCATTGCACCGCGTGAAAACGCGCGGATAAACAGCTCCCGTATATATTCCGGATAGAGCGGCCACAGCTTAAGCGCGTTCCGGTGTATATCGGGCCGCGGCCGGTTCGTGTCTGCGCGTGGGTCAAAAATAAACACCGGCTGTTCGGCAAAGAGCCTGCGCTCTCTGAGTTCCGGCAGCTCAGTGCCGGCGTCGGCGCTGCCTTCAAGCGGGTGGTTGCGGCACAAAAGCAAAAACAGTATGACCGCGAGCGAAAACCGGTCGGTATACATATCGGGTTCGCACTCGCCGAGCACGACTTCCGGCGCCATGTATCGCGGCTTTCCCTTAATGCCGAGAAACGCTGCGTCAGGGACGATATTGTCGTTGTCGCAAATGAGTATTTCGCCTGTCTTGGGATGAATAAAGAAATTGCCGTCGTTCAGGTCCTGATAGCTCAGCCCGCTCAAGTGCAGCTGGCGGAAACTTGCCGCAATGAGCAGCGCGCTGCGCAGCATCGGCTGAAACCCGCTGAATTTCTCGCGGTTTAAGAGAAAGCGGCTGAACTCGCGGTACTCGGCAGGCCGCAGCTGCATGATATAGCCGAACCTGCCGCGCATGTCTTTTTTTGTGAGCGCAAGCGGCCACAAAAATGTTTCTGCAGGGCGGCCTTTACGCATATTCTGCTTAATATTATTGTAGAAAACTGTTTCGTCTATACCCATGCTGCGCGGATACCATTTGAGCGCGTAGCACGCGTTTCTGAATTCAACGCGGTACACCACGCCCTGACCTCCTTCGCCCAGCTCATCGAGCACCTGAACCTTTTCGTGCCCCGTCGTCAGCACGACAGACGCACGCTGCAGCTTTGCCATCAGTATCCGCCGCCGTCAACAGCGCTCCACGGTGCAGTAACCACGTGAGAAACCGAACCGCAGAACGGACAGGTATACTCAGGCGAAACCGTGTCGTAGCAGCCGAGTTTATTGCAGCTGCCGCACTGCACGAGAACCGAGGCATGGCAGTACGGACAGCCGGGGTACTCGTCGTCGTGGCTGAAACCGCCTTCAAGTTTTGTGTCGGTGTACCCTTCGCGGCGGGCGGCTTCGTCGTTCATGGGAAACGCCCACGTAAAAAACCAGCCGTTCTCGCGCTTTTCGGCGCGCACTCCAAATGTCTTTTTGTACACAGCGCATTTTGCGCATACAACGGACGCCGTCTTTTTCACCCCGAGCTCCCCAAAAGATGATAAGATACCAGTTAGATACACCTATTATCGGCACAAAGCGCGCGCAGTGCAAGATGGAAAAAAGCGAAGCGCCGGCCTCAAGCAAGTTTACTACACTAACTAACATTAGTTCTGTAAGCTGGTAAACCCCAGTGCGGGCTTGCTCCGCGGTCTTTCGCCCACTCCGCAAGCTGACAAGATTTGGAGCTGCGCTCCAAATCTTGCAACTATAAATCCCATGTGCTGGAG
>DXHG01000219.1 GCA_019113455.1 Candidatus Treponema faecavium
AGAAACAAGCCCGCGTGCAAACGCAAAAACAGGGCATCCCGCAGGGGAATTGACTTTTTTTTAATCCTGCGCTATAGTAGTATCCGTTACGGCGACATAGCTCAGTAGGTAGAGCAAACGGCTCATATCCGTTCGGTCATAGGTTCGATCCCTATTGTCGCTAAAAAGCGCGCAGGCAAGCAGACTGCGCGCTTTTTTGTTTCTTCGGTTAAAAAAACGTGCTATACTGTCTGCGTGATCCATATACCTGTTTCTATAAAGCTGCCGTTTTTGTGGGGAAAAACCGTATTCCGCAAAAACAGCTGGTGCGAAGTAAATCTCATCGTTGGCCCGAACGGCGCAGGCAAGACGCTGCTCGCCGAGCAGCTTGCCGCCCAGTTTGAAGCTTCCGGGCGGCGCGTGTATTATCTGCGCTCGGAACGCGGCGCAAAAGACGATGTGTATGAATTCCTTAAAGCGAATCCGCAGGTGCGGGAAAAAATCGAAGAAATATTGTCCGGCATGTTCGGCAAATTCATCCGGTTTGAAGAGCTTGAAAACGGACAGCTTTATCCGATTGTGGTGAATAAGTCGCGCAATGTGGAGTACGGCCTCAAAGATGGCGAGTGCCACGGCCTGCAGGAAATTATCTTATTGCTGACAACGCTCTACAGCGCCGACTGCGACTGCCTTATCCTTGACGAGCCTGAGCTGCATCTGCATCCGCAGCTGCAAATGTCGTTCATGAATGAAATCAGGCGCATGAGCCGTCTGTATCCGACGCGTATGTACATGATTATCACACATTCGCCGTTTTTTATAGACCTGCGTTCGCCAGAGGATTTTACGGGCGTTATCGTGTGCCATATTAACCGCGCGCCGACGCATATCGATATGCTGTGCGAGCATGACGAGCATCTGCTGCGCCGGTTTCTGCCGCGCTTTAACACGTATCATAAGCAGTTCTTTTTTTCTGATAATCAGATATTTGTCGAAGGCTATACCGATCAGCAGATATTTTCGATGCTGCTCGATTACCTGCCGCAGAATCCCAATAAGTTCGGGACAGGCATTATCGACGTCGGGGGCAAAGACGAGCTGGGCGTATTTTTTATCGTCTGTTCACTTTTGGGCACGCAGGGCCGCATTATTACTGATCTTGACTCGCTGTTCCGGGGCAAGCTCCGCGAGGTGCTCTGCCATGACGAGCGGCCTGCCGAGTGGCTTTCAAAACAGGCGGAACGGCAGCAGTCTTTTTACGAGCGGCTGTTCCGCGGGCGCGTGCCTGAGCCGGTATCGCTTGAGCTGCTGATTGCCCGCCTTGAACAGATGCTTGCCGCCGTGGGAAACGCGGTATGCGGCCTGTATACGGAAGATGCTGCCATTGAGCAGTATGCGCAGCGGATCCGTTTTTTTATTGACGCGAACGACGCGGCTGAAGACCTTGACACGTATAAATCGGTGGTATTGCAGGGAATCGAGCGGTTAGGCGATACGCTTGCAGCGCTATTGCCCCGTGAGCTTGCCGCAGATATTGTGCTTATACGCAGCCTGTTTGCGCTGATTCTTGCCGCCGCAGAAAGCGCGTTTGTGTTTTTTCTGCCGCGCGGCTGCATAGAGCATTACTACCGGCGCACCGACGTGCAGTATATGCCGATTGCGGCAAAGGACCGGCTGTTTCACGCAGAGCTACAGTATATAAAAGAACTTGACGGCGCAGGCGCTGCGCGCCTGTACGGCGAATTGCTGGAAGTTCTTGATAAGGCGAGCAGCAGGGCAGGGTAATGGGCTAGTATTTTCGGCTGCCGTACCGAGTTATGAGGCGGAAAAGCAGCAGAAACGCGAGGGCGCCGCAGAACGCGCCTGCGGTGTCCGCAGCCCAATCGAATACGGAGGCGTCGCGCCCGGGCACGAACATCTGGTGCAGTTCGTCTATAACGCCGTATGCCGATGTGCACAGCACGGCGAAACAGACGCCGCGCAGCGGCCGTTTTATCCAGGTATCAGCTCTGAGCCACAGCGCAAAGCAGAACGAAAGGCCTGCGAAACACACGGCATGTACGATTTTGTCGCTGTAGGGCATGTCAGGCATTGGGACAGTGTGCTGCGATGATATATACCAGCTCACGCCGATTACTATGCAGGCGGGAAGACGGCGGAGGACGGCACAGACAGGAGGCATGGCGGCGTTTCAGTCTTTCGGCTTTGTGTTATCTGCGGCTTTATAGGCGCGCGCAACGGCTCTGTTTGTGTAATGGATGATGCTGAAAAATCCAATCATCGCAATAAAACAGCCGAACAGAATAAGGATGCTCCAGCGGCCGCCCAGCCATGTTGCACCGATGACGGCAATGCACAAGGCAATCTGTATCGCATACAGCAGAATCAGGATACTGGTTGTTCCGTAGCCCATATTCATTAGTTTATGATGCAGGTGCGATCTGTCAGGCGAAAAAAACGAACGGTGTTCGCGGGTGCGCCGCCACATCGCGGCGAATGTGTCAAGTATCGGGATTGCGGCGAGTACGAACGTAACGGCCAGTTTGTTGTAGGCAAAGCGCGGAATGGCAACCGGATACAGCGGCAGTATTGCGACCATAAAACCGAGAAACTGACTGCCTCCGTCTCCCATAAAGATTTTCGCTTTTGGCTTATTGTATACAAGAAATCCGAGTATTGCGGCCGCGAGTATAAAACAGAGAATGGCAACGCTGTCAGCACCGTAAATTACGTATATGATGCCGATGGTGGTTATGATAAAGAACGAGAGCCCTCCGCACAGCGCATCGACGCCGTCTATGAGATTAAAGGCGTTTACGACGCCGATAATCCATAAGAAGGTGATGCCGTAGCCGGCTATGCCGAACGAAAGCGAGCCTATGCGGGTAAAAATAAAATCATTGGCAACGACAATAAGCGCCGCCGCCGCCTGAATCAAAAGTTTTAATTTTGCCGGAAGATCCTTAAAGTCGTCGATAACGCCGCCTGCAAAAATAATAAGCCCTGCTATGAGAATCGGTACAATGTTCAGTAAATGTACCGCGTTATCAATGGAGCCGTATAAAAAAGCTGCAATGACAAAAGCCGTTACAAATCCGATGCTGCCCAGGCGGGGAATATTGCCGGTATGGATCTTGCGTTTATTGACCGTATCATACCACTGATATTTATTGCATAAGCGTATAACGATGGGAATGGTGATAGCTGAAATACAGAAAGCTATAAGCGCGTAAAGCATTATGTAATTACCCCCCCCCTCCGCTGCCAATCTGAGCGGTTACTTTAGTGTCAGACAACTATAACAAAGATTAGAGGTTTGCGCAACGGCGGAATTGCTGTTCTGTGCCGCGCGCGGCAGCGGGGATATAGGTTAGAATTGGTCAAAAAAGTATGAGCAGAAGGTGCTTATTCTGTTCATGAATGATGTTTCAATGCGGCTGCGCAGAAAGAATATGGACGGTGCATCCACGCCGCCGAGCGCATACAGGATATAGGATTGCCCGTCTGCGGAAGGGAATACGGTGATAATCGATTTCATATTGTACGGTTTGACGCAGGTAAAGCGGTCGTAGTAGCGCAGTGTATTCTTATTTACCGTTTCGTAATAGAGCACGCTTTCGTCTTTTTCAAGCAGAATATCGGTGTCAATATCGCCGAACGGTTCCATGACAAGGATTGCGTTCATTTTGGTTGTGCCGCCCTCTGTTGCTGCAGACTGAATGTGCGCGTCTTCATAGAGATCATACCAGCGTTCTGCCCGCTGTGAATAGTAGGGAATCCCGATATAGCCTTCTATATTTAAGAGTGCGGCAGCCAAATCGTCTATAAGCGTTTCGTTTGCCGCAGCGGGGCGTATTTGAATGATTTCTGCCAGGTATGCCGGTTTTAATTCGGTCATGGTGTCTATGGCTCGCTGTGCTGCGGGGTGTATCGGATTAAGCGAGATGTTTTTTGCTTTGTCTATGTTGCGGATAAGCACTTTGCCGTCTGCAAGATCCTGGAGTTCCTGTTCGGTGTATGATTCCGTATTGAATACGGGTGGAAGCGCGGCCACTGATGCGGCAGCGGCGAAGAGCGCGGCAACCGTTATGACAGCTGTTTTGATATTCATGGATGCTTTGGTTTCCTTGTATCTGATATACTGAGCAAACAATTTGCGCCTGCTGTTGTTACAGGAACGGCAGCCATATGGCGCACGGAGCTGACAGCGTGCGGCTTGCCGCGGGCAAAGTAACCGCCGCTGTCCTGTAAAAATTGCTTTATTTTTGAAATTTATATGCTATAATAGTAACAGAAACGAGAACTGACAGTATATCTGAAAGAGGGCGCATGGCAGTTGCAGCATATTTAAAAGAAATTATGAACAGTCCTGATTCATCTGCGATACGCAGGATGTTTGAGGAAGGCGCGGCGCTCAAGCGCGCATATGGCGATGAGGCGGTGTTTGATTTCAGCCTCGGCAATCCCGATGTGCCGCCGCCGCAGCGGGTGCTTGACACGATACGGCGCATCGGCGGTGAAAATCCCTGCGGCGTGCATGGGTATATGGCGAACGCCGGGCTTCCTGCTGCGCGCGAGGCCGCAGCAAAAAAAGTGTCGCGTGAGCAGCAGACAGCAGTTCCCGCTGGCTGCGCGGTGATGACTGCCGGCGCTGCGTCTGCGCTGAACTGCGTGTGCAAGGCGATTCTATCAAGCGGCGATGAAGTTATCGTGCCTGCGCCGTTTTTTTCCGAATACAGGCATTATGTGCACAATTTTGGCGGCGTGCTTGTTCCGGTTATGGGAAAGCGCGAAGATGGTTTTTCGCTTAATATAGACGGCATTGCGGCTGTACTCAATGAAAAAACGGCGGCGGTGCTGATCAATTCTCCCAATAATCCGACAGGGCGTATTTACACTGCCGCTGAGATACAAGCACTTGCGCAGGTGCTTGAAGCGCACGGCAAAAAAACAGGCCGCTTTGCGTATCTTATCTGCGACGAGCCGTACCGAGCGATTGTGTACGGAGGCAATACGGTGCCTGCCGTGTTTCCGCTGTACAAAAACAGCATTGTTGTGTCGTCGTTTGCAAAAGACATAAGTCTTGCCGGAGAGCGCATCGGCTATATCGCCGTATCGCCTGACTGCGAAGACGCGGCTGAGCTGGCGGCGGCGTGCGTGTTTGCGCTGCGCACGCTTGGCTTTGTGAATGCGAATGCGTTTTTTCAGCGTGTCATTGCGGAATGTTGGGACTGTGCTGTCGATGCGGGTCAGTATGAGCGGAGAGGCAGACTGCTTATGGGCGTGCTTGACCGCGTCGGCATAGACTATGTACGCCCGCAGGGTGCGTTTTATCTGTTTTGCGCAGCGCCGCCGCGCGGTGAAAACGATGCGGGAGACAGCCGCGCGTTTACAGAGCATTTGAAAAAGCACCTGATACTGTGCGCGCCGGGGGACGGTTTTGGGTGCCCGGGCTGGTTCCGCATGTCGTACTGTGTTTCGGAACGGGCCATCGTGCAGTGCGAGGCTGCTCTGTGCGAGGCAGTTCGGTCATGGCGGGCCGGAGATATGGGTGAGAGCTAGTGGCATAACGGTATGTTTTGCGTCAGTATTCAGTATAATAGGAGGTATATAATATGAAGATTTTAATGGTTTCGGCCGAGGTGATGCCGTTTGCAAAAACAGGCGGTTTGGCTGATGCGGTATCGGCTTTGGCAATGACGCTGCACAAGCAGGGGCACGATGTGCGTGTCGTTATGCCGCGGTATTACCGCATAGACCGCAGGAATCTGGAACAGCTTGAAGGGCCGATGGGCGTTCAAGCCGGATTTCAGGAAGCATGGACTGCCGTGTATACCGCGCCGCTGCCGGGCACGGACGGGCTTCCGGTATACTTTATCGATCACGAACAGAGTTTTGGCCGCGATGGTATTTACGGTTCTGCCTCGGAGCCTGATTTTCACGATAATCCGTACCGGTTTTCCATTCTCTGCCACGGCGCGTTTCAGTTATGCCGCAAGCTCAACTGGTATCCTGACGTGATTCACGCGCACGACTGGTCGGCGGCGCTTGCGCCGGTATTGCTGCGCTTTGTCGAAAAATACAACGGTTTTGAAAACACAGCAAGCGTGTTCACGATTCATAATCTCGGCTATCAGGGCGTGTACGGCAAATATGAGTATCCGGTAACGGGGCTTGACTGGAATTTCTTTTACGCCGCCGGTTTTGAAGATTGGGATCGCATCAATTTCTTAAAAGCGGGTCTGACGTCTTCTGATATGCTGACGACGGTATCGCCGACGTACGCGCGCGAGATACAGACGGAAGGAGCAGGCTTCCGCATGGACGGCCTGCTCAGGCACCGCAGCGATGCGCTCGTGGGTATTTTGAACGGCGTTGACACTAAAGAATGGAATCCCGCAACAGACAAGCGCATACCGGTGAATTATACGGCAAAGACGCTTGAAAAGAAAACAGAAAACAAAAAAGCGCTGCAGGAGCGCATGGGGCTTGAAACAGATCCTGATATTCCGGTGATCGGCGTTGTTACCCGTCTTGTGGATCAAAAAGGCATTGCGGAGATGTTTGCCCCCACGTTCGGCTCGATGTTTAATATCTGCGCTTCGATGAAAGTGCAGGTGGTGGTGCTTGGTTCAGGCGAGCGGTGGTGCGAGGACGAGCTTCGCGCGCTGACTGCAAAACTGCCGAATTTCAAAATATATATCGGCTATGACGAAAACCTCAGCCATCTGATAGAAGCGGGCAGCGACTTTTTCTTAATGCCGTCGCGCTATGAGCCGTGCGGACTGAATCAGATGTATTCGCTCCTGTACGGAACGCTGCCGATTGTGCACCGTACCGGCGGCCTTGCCGATACCGTGCAGAACTACAATGAGCAGACGGGCGAGGGAACGGGCTTTGTGTTCGATAATCTGACGCCGCAGAGCGTGTATGATACGGTTGGCTGGGCTGTGTATGCGTGGTATAACAAGCGCGAGCATATCGAACAGATGCGTAAGCGCGGCATGGCGCAGCAGTTTGGCTGGGATCTGGCCGCCCAAAAGTATCTGGACGTGTATAAAGAAGCACGCCGCCGCACCGGCTGCCGTGATTTCGATGCGTGATAACGATTAGCGAGCGGATGTCTCTGACAAGTATGTGAAAATGCTGCCGCGTGCTGAACGCGGCAGCATTTTTTGTAAGTATAAAACTTGCGTCTTGTTTTTTTTGCATAGAATGGCATATACTAATCTCATGAACTGGTTATTGATTACGCCTGCGAATACGGTTTCTGACTTTGCGCAGCTGCAGAGCGTTTTTGCCAAGCAGCAGATACACATGTGCATACTTGAAACTGACGCCGAAGGGGCTTTGTCTCATAAAGCATTGATGGATGCGGTACGCGATGCTGCATACTGTGTTATGAACAAAGCGTCGCTGCTGTGTAAAAATGACGATATGCTGTTTGCACTGGGATACATGATTGGCAAGGGCGTGTCTGTTTTTATGACAGAACGGCCTGAAAATTCCCGGTACAATTATTTTTCTGATCAGCTATTTTCGTTTACGTCTGTTGCAGCGCTGTCTCAGTCGATTGAGGAACATCTGCCGGAATATATGGCGGTAATCAACCGCAAACAGGCGCTTGACTCTCTTGTGTCGCGCGGTATACCGTTTACGCCCGACTGTTTTTCTTTTCATATTGCTTCGGATAACATGCGTGAATGCAGTTTATTTATAGCTGCGGGCATGGATGTGAACAGCTGCGATTCTGCCGGCGTGTCAATGCTGAATATTGCCTCACGGACCGGTAAGCTTGACATGGTAACGTGGCTGTTGGCGCACGGTGCCGATATTAACGCGATAGCGCGCGACCGCGGATATACGCCGGTCATGGACGCAATCTGGAAAACAAAGCCGGATATTGTTGAAGTGCTCGTGAATCACGGCGCAGATTTGAATGTGATCAGTAAAGATGGGCAGCCGCCGCTTGTTTTGGCTGTCGGCAACGGAAACGAGACAATCTGCCGGCTGTTAGTTGAGCATGGCGCGGATCCGCTGATAAAGGATTCCATGGGTATGTCGGCGCTCGATTACGCGCGTCTGTTTAAAAAAGACCGGCTCGTTTCATTGTTTGAAAAGTATGTTCAAAAAGAAGAACAGTAATACCGGCACTGTCCGGATTATGTGTACCGGCGGAGGAACCGGCGGTCATATTTATCCCGGGCTTGCCGTTATTGATGAGCTGCGGTCGCTGTGTGCCGGTGTGCCGCTGCGCGTGTGCTGGATCGGGGATTCCGGCGGCAGGGACAGGACGCTGGTTGAAAAAAGCGGGAGCGTTGACGTGTTTTACGGCGTTCCCTCAGGAAAGCTGCGCCGGTATTTTTCGCTTCGCACGGTGCTTGACGTGTTTAAAAT
>DXHG01000220.1 GCA_019113455.1 Candidatus Treponema faecavium
AGATAATGCACGGCGCCTTTTCGCGCGCCTGTTTGAACAGGTCGCGCACGCGGCTTGCGCCTACGCCGACAAACATTTCAACAAAATCGGAACCCGAAATCCTGAAAAACGGCACGCCCGCCTCTCCGGCAACCGCGCGCGCAAGCAGCGTCTTTCCCGTGCCCGGCGGGCCAACCAGCAGTACGCCCTTGGGAATTTTTCCGCCGATATCGGTATACTTCTGCGGCGATTTCAGAAAGTCTACAACTTCAACAAGCTCTTCTTTTGCCTCGTCCACTCCGGCCACATCTGAAAAGCGCGTCTTTACCTCGCCTTCGTCAACAGCGCTCGCCCGCGACTGCCCTGCAGAAAAAATGCTTCCGCCAAGCCCGCCGCCCATCTTGCGGAAAAAGAAGAACCACATAAGGAAAATAAAGCCGAACGGGATAAGCAGATTCATCAGCAGCTGCAAAAAGAAATTGTTCTGCTTTGCGATAACGCTGTACGTTACGCCCTTTTCGTCAAGCAGCGTAAGAAAGCTTTCCGTAAGGATACCGGCTGTTTTGTACTGCCTGCCGCCGCTCTGCGCCGTGCTCTGCAAAAGCTGAAACCCGTTTCCCGACCCCTGCGCGGCGCCCGAATCGGCGGTGTAGCCGGTAAAATACGTGTCGCCGATTTCAACCTTGACAATCTCGCCGCTTTCAATAAGCGCGCGGAACGCCGAGAAATCGATCAGATTATCAGGCTTTGACATGAACAGCATATTCGCAATGCCTGACACGAGCAGCACAATCAGCAGAATACCCCAAAACGGGATGCGCGGCTTTTTGTTTTTCTGCGGTCCTGTATTATCCGGCTTAGGCTCGTCGGACAGCTTAAAAAAATCAAACGGATCAGTGTTTGAAGGCTTTTTATCTTTATTGTCAGAATCACTCATCAATATAACCTCATCGGTATGAATATACGAAATAAAATGCAATTAGTCGACTGGAATAGTGAAGTTGCCGTAAAAAAAACCGATATTTTACGTGTCGGCATCTTGCGTGCATGACAGTATGCGCCAAATACGCTATGATACAGCCTGCACAGATGCTTCATTTTACTTTACTGTTTGATCCACCGGGAGGGAATCATGGATTATTCTTTTGGATACAGTGCATACCGCGATACCGGCGTAAAAACTGCATCCCAGGGAAAGCTCGTCGTGATGCTGTACGACGGAATGCTCAGACAGCTTGACAGCGCAATAAAATGCTTCGGCGCAGACGGAGCGATTGAACCGGCAGATATAGAACGGCTGAATACGCATATTGTCAAAACGCAGGAAATCCTTACCGAACTTATGGTCAGCCTGAATATGGACGACGGAGGAGAAATCGCGCAGAATCTCATGTCGCTGTACGTGTTCTTTAAGCAGGAACTGCTCGACGCCAATATTTCGCACGACAAGAAAAAAATAGCAGGCATTTATACTATGCTCAATCAGCTGCGCGATTCATGGGCGTTCGCCTCAAACACGGCGGGAACCGCGACCGCACCGGCGACACATGTTACCGTCGACATAAACGGATAGTATTCCGCTTGCCATGAATAACCGCAGCACGCCGCACACAGACCGCGCCGCCGCGCTCGCGCATATTGCCGCACTGCTTGAACGGCAGCGCGGCGCGTTTTCCAGATATGTCCTGATTCTTGAAAAGCAGGAAACGGCAATCAGTTCTGAAAACGCAGAGGCGCTGCGCCTGTACAGCGAGCTTGCTGCGCATGAAATGGAACGCATTTGTTCTATAGAAAAAGTCATTCAGGCGTTTGAAAAACCGCATCAGGCGGCGGCAAACATTGATTCGCTGCGCCGCGAACTCGGCGAACTGCGGCTGCGCGCGCAGAAACAAAACGCCAAAAACCAAACGCTTTTGCGCGCACATATGCAGACGCTTAAAGCGCGCATCTCGTCATTTTACAATCCGTACAGACACACACAGAGCGTGTATGCCGCGCACGGCGGCTCCGGAAACATCATTCACGTTCAGGCATAACGGCAGCAGGCGCACTGCTGCACATTTGCCGACGGCTGACAAATTTCCCGTTTAAAAAATAACAATTTGCCGATGGCTAATTTTACATTTGCCATTTATCAGACATGAATTTTGCCGATGGCCAGCGGCGCACTTGCCGATTGCAAATTTTCAGTTTGCCGTCGGCAAATGAAACGTTTGCCATCGGCAAGTGTCTCGCTGGCCGACGGCAAAATTCGTACCGGATAAACGGCAAATTTTTTGTTTGCCACCGGCAAATAAAAATTTTGCCAGCGGCAAAATAAAATTTAGCCATCGGAAAATCTCTTGCCGGCAGTACGCGGATTTTTTTTCTGTCAGCCTGCGGCTGCGGGATTGCAAACCACAGAACCCGAACCACAGCGGCCGCAAAGAAAAAAGCGCACATGCAGGCGCAAACACCGCCCGCGTGCAGCAAGACCCTTTACAGCCGGCGGGTTTTTCCGTACTCTACGTACATGACATCAGATATGCAGCCGCTTTATATCATAGACGCGTACGGGCTTATTTACCGCTCGTATTTTGCGTTCGTGTCGCGCCCGCTCGTCAACGCGCGGGGCGAAAACGTTTCAGCCGTATTCGGCTTTTTCAGGAATCTCAAGTCGCTTATGGACACGCATCATCCTGCGTACATAGCCGCCGCATTTGACTCGCGCACTAAAACATTCCGCCACGACGCCTACCCTGAATACAAGGCGACGCGGCAGAAAACGCCTGAAGACCTGCACGCGCAGGTTCCGCTTGTAGAAGAAATTCTTACCGCACTGGGTATTCCGGTGCTGCGCAAAGACGGCGTTGAGGCAGACGACGTTATCGCCGCGCTTGCCGCGCGCTGCGAACAGCAGGGGCGGCAGTGTCTGATTCTTTCCGGAGACAAGGATCTCATGCAGCTTGTAACCGGCACGGTCTCCATGATGCGCCCCGACAAAAACGGCGGCTGGCAGCACATCGGGCCGCAGGACGTGCTTGCGGAATGGGGCGTGCCGCCTGAAAAAATGCTTGATCTGCTTTCGCTTACCGGAGACTCCGCCGACAACGTGCCGGGAGTTGCGGGCGTCGGGGACAAAACCGCTGTAAGGCTGCTGACCCAGTACGGAAGCCTTGACGGCATTTACGCGCACGCAGAAGAAATCAGCGGCGCGCTCGGCAATAAAGTGCGCGCGGGAAAAGATTCCGCGTATTTTTCGCGCTCGCTTATCATGCTTAAAACGGACGTAGACATACCCGCCGATATTCCCGCTTTTGCAGCGCAGGCTGATAACGCGAAAGCCGCCGCACTCCTGTACGGGCACGGACTCCCATCGGTCGCGCGGCTCTTTGAGCACGGCAGCAGTGCGGAACCTGATACCGCGCCAAACGGGCAGCACGCACAGCCGGAACTTGCGGCTGCCGTTCAGGAGGCGCAGACTGCCGTACCGCAGCTTGCCAAAAACACCGGAACATACACCGCGCTCACCGATATTGCTGAACTGCGCGCCTATATCGACGGCTTTTTTTCCGCAGGACACGGGGAAATCGCGTTTGACAGCGAGACCGACAGCCTTGACACACGGC
>DXHG01000221.1 GCA_019113455.1 Candidatus Treponema faecavium
GAATTTATTATATACGCTGCATTGGTCAGGACCGTCATCGTCCATAAAAAGAGCACATACCTCCGATACACCAATATTATTATATGATGCCGACCGTTTTGTCAACCGTCTGTTTGTGCGTGACGAGTGCTGCGTGTACGCTGCGCGTACACAGTCCGCCGGGGTTATTTCAGCAGTTCGGCAATATCGCTTCGCTTCCAGCGCACCGCGACGTCATAGGGCCGTTCGCCTGAAATGCTTCTGACTGTCTTATCAAGCCCCATCGAAAGGAGCGTATTGACCGTCTCCGCGTCAGCAATGCGCGCGGCGTAATGCAGAATGCCTTCGCCGCTGATGTCGCGGCGGTCTCCGGCATAGGTTACGATATCTTCAAGCAGCAGGCTGCTGCCGCTGCTCAGCGCAAACGACACAGCGCACTCGCCTTTATTATCGGTGATATACGGGTCGGCACCGTTTTCAAGCAGCACCCGCAAAAGCTCCGCCTGCCCTGAATTGGCGGCTTCCGCAAGCGCCGTCAGGCCGTCGCTGTTGCGCCGGTTTATCGGGTACCCCATTGAAATGAGCAGCCGCAGTTTTTCGGGCGCCGCTTTCTGCATAACCGCGATATGAATCGGCGTGTTGCCGTCAGAGTCTGACAAATCTGTATCCGAACCGAGCACGGCGCGGATGCTCTCATCGCTGTTAGCAAGCACCAGCGTAAGCGGCGTCCGTCCGTTTTTGTCGCGCGCCATCGCGTTGCCGCCGGCTTCGCGGATCAGCGTAATCATTTCGATGTTTCCGCTTTCCGCCGCAAAGTGATAGGCGTTGCGCCCGTACATTTCCTGTACCTGCACGGAAGCGCCGCGGTCAAGCAGCGTGCGCACCGTCTCGGGCCGTCCGCTCTGAATTGCGTCGATGAGCACCGTCTTGCCGCTCGCGTCACTCGCGTTAATGTTCGCGCCGTTATTAAGCAGCAGCGTCATCATTTGTATTTTTCCGCTGTAGGCTGCTTCCGCAAGCGGCGTTTTTCCGGCAAGGTTCTGCGGATCAATATCCGCGCCGCTTGCGATAAGCGTGCGCGCGGCATTGAACGTATTCCAGCGGACGCTCGTATGCAGCGGCGTATTGCCCAGATAGTCGCGGGCGTTTTTCTGCGCGCCGTTTCTGATAAGCAGCACGATAGCGTCAGGGCTGTCGGCATGAACAGCGCTGAAAAGCGGCGTCTGCCCGTTGGCGTTCTGCGCGTTGACGGAAGACCCCTTTTCCACCAGCTCCGTAATGGCATTGTACAGCTTCCACTCCGCCGCATAGTGCATCGGCGTATTGCCGCTGCCGTCAGATGAATTGATAACTGACGACGTAAGCAGCCACTCCTGCCGTTCGCCGCCTGCGGAAAGGGCAAGCCTGAGCGGAGAATAGTTATCCGTATTCGTAACAAAGATATCCGCGCCCGCCGCCAAAAGCGTTTCTCCCGCCTGCCGTTTGTTTTTCTGCACAGCAAGCGAAAGCGGCGTATCGCCGCTGCGGTTCCGCGCGTTTATATCGGCGCCCAGGCTGATAAGATATTCAATGTTCTGCGCAGCAAGCGAATACTTGCGGTCAGGATTATGAGAGCCATCGGTGCCTGTGCCGGGAATGTCGGTCGTAACGGCAATGTGCAGCGGCGTGTTGCCGAATGAATCGCGCGCGGTGATATTATCTGCGTTCACCAGCGCAGAAAGAAGCTCCTTGTTTGCCGTAAGCGCCCGCGTAAGCGGCGTTCTGCCAGAAAGGTCTTCGGCGTGAATATCGCCGCCATGCGCCGCAAAAAAAGAAATAAGATCCTTTCGTTGGTAATCAACCGCAAGCGCAAGCGGCGTTACGCCTTCTTTATTCCGCTCATTCACGTCCGCACCGGCATCGGTAAGCAGCTCAAGCGCCGCGAGGTCGCTGCCTGAAATCAGCGCGATATGCAGCGGCGCGTCGCCGTACATGTCCTTTATATTGACGTCCGCATGGTATGAAATAAGCGTGCGGTACACGTCAGCCTGCACATTTTTAGGCACAATCAGCAAAAGCGGCGTCTTGCCAAGACTGTCTTTTGCATTTGCATCGGCTCCCGCAGCAAGGAGCATCTCTATAATGTCCGTGCGTCCATACCTGACAGCCTCATGCAGCGGCGTGGAGCCGGCTGTGTTCTGCGCGGTAAACGATGCATTCTGCGTGAGCAGGTACTGCACGATGCCTGTCTGCCCCTGCACCGTCGCAATGTG
Source organism: Candidatus Treponema faecavium (assembly GCA_019113455.1). Lineage (GTDB taxonomy): Bacteria > Spirochaetota > Spirochaetia > Treponematales > Treponemataceae > Treponema_G > Treponema_G faecavium. Next base: position 2,232 of record DXHG01000221.1, read on the forward strand.
CAGCGGCGTCTGTCCTTCTTCAAAGCGCATGGACGGATTGCGCTTCATCATCGCCGTTTCAAAATACTCGTATATGCCGCCCTGCGGCGCGGCGCCCGCCTCAAGCAGATCTGCCGCCATCTGAATACTTTGCAGCGTATTCCGTTCATACGCAAGCGCAAGCGGCGTTCTGCCTTCATTGTCAGTCTCTGATATGGGAATATGCTTTTTTATACTGTACAACAGCGCATTCCGATTGCCGAGGCTCACAAAGTAGTGTACAATCGTCTGCCCCTGAGCATCATGTTTTTCTCCCGTTGCGGTCGTTATTACTGCGTCATAAAAGGGTTCGCCTTTTTCAAGGGCAAGCTCAAGCGCGGTGCTGCCTGCAGCGTCGCGCGAAAAAATATCGCTGTTCACCGCGGCAAGCACGCGCACGGCGTCAAGACTGTTATATTTAACGGCGACATGCAGCGGCGTGTCGCCGTCGGCGTTTTTGAGTTCCGTTTCCGCGCCTTTATAAATAAGGAACGTAATTAAATCTGCGTTATTCGCCTGAGCGGCCGCATGAAGCGCCGTGTTTCCGTAATCGTCAGCGATATTGATATTCGCCTGAGATTCAAACAGCTCTTTTGCTTCATCATATTTTCCATCTAAAATCAACTGCTGAATAGGCTCACTGCTCTCTGTTTTCTGCTGGGGAATTTCGGGAGTTTCTGAAACTTCAGTAGAAAGACAAGCCGTAAACAGTATTACACATGCCATGCCTGCCAAAACTGACAGAACTGCCGCTTTTCGCATATTATCTCCTACCCACAAGTACAATGCTTCACTTTATTATCGAAGGAAGGGAAAAGTGAGTTAAGCACTTTTGCGCGTATTTTTATCCGCGCACGCCGTATTCACAGAGCGGACAGCAAAGCAGAAAACACGCGAGCCGTGCAGTACGGTACCGCCTTACGGCTCGCTGCTTCCGCCGGCACATGCGGCAGTATCGAGCGCTTCAGTCCGCCGGCGGCGCTTCCGTGCACAAACGGCAGCGGCCCCAAAAATATGTCTGGATTTTTTCGGCGCAAAAGCCTTCAGGCAGCAACGTTCCGCAGTATGCGTGAAAATCATTCAGCGCCGATCGCGCCCCGCTGTCTGTCGCCGCATCAAACACATTGCCGCAGCAGCGGCACTTAAAATGCAGGTGAACCGCCGTAT